>CAYQVN010000064.1:0-9302 GCA_964420895.1 uncultured Nitrospirota bacterium
TGCCGGAGGCGGGAGCAACACCGGCCCCCATTCGGGCCAGCTCCTCCGGGGAGGGGATGCGGACTTCATTGCCGGGATAGATAAGATGGGGATTTTTAATCTGGGGATTGTACTGCCAGACTTTCGGCCAGAAAAAGGGATTATCCAGATACTGTTGTGTCACGTCCCAGAGGGTATCCCCCTTAACGACGTCGTGTACCCGGCCGTTGGCGCCGAAAACCGTAGATGCATAACCGACGATGCCACACAGAAAAACAAAGAAAGCCGCAAGCATGATCCTTTGAAGTCCGCTTTTCATGGTGTCTCCTTTGTTTCGGGTTTGGAGATGTTGTCGACGATGGTTTTGGGATCTTTCCTTTTCCTACCTATAAAAAATTATAGTTGGAGCGGGTACCTTTGTCAAGAGGCTTTATTTTTTAAGGGGTTATGGCTTCTTTTCCCATCAATGCCAGTGCTTTATGAGCATCTTCAAAGGAGTCCTGTCTTCCGGCTTTCTTCGGGGAAATAGCCCTGTTTACGAGGGCTTACCCTCTTTATTTTCAAGAATCATCCATTTCGTACGATTTTTCATTAAAGATGTTTCCCCCTTTGGCCGATAGTAAATCAGGTATCGCTTTGACTTTTCTTTTTTTGACATCCATTGGGTAGTAGTTAAGATTCTGAAGAGACTTCGGCAGGAGAATGTAAAGTGGAGACTATTGACCACGCACCTCGTCACGCGCAGGACAAAATCAAGTTTTTAGTTGAGAAAATCGACCGATTGCCGACTCTGCCCAGCATCCTCGGGAAGGTCCTGGCCATCACCGATGATCCCGATGCCACGGCGAAGGATCTGGAAAAGGCCATTATCCATGATCCACCCATCTCCGCCAAGGTGATCGCTTTTACCAACTCGCCCTACTATGGTTTTCAGCGGCAAGTCGTCGACCTGGGAAGTGCGATCTCCCTCATCGGTTTTAACGCCGTTAAGAATATCACCATCGGTCTTTCCGTATTTTCCTGTTTTCAGGATCCCTACAGTTCGCTCGCGACGCGGGTCAATGCGATCTATCTCCATTCCTTTGCCGTCGGTTTTGCCGCAGACCGGTTTGCCCGGATCAGTCGTCATTGCGACCGGGAACCGGCCTTTTTGGGGGGACTGCTCCATGACATCGGAAAAATGGTACTGATCAAACTGCTCGATCTGAACTACAACAATATTCTGGAAATCTCCCAGGACAAGCAGTCCGAGACCTGGCAGGTCGAACGGGAGGTTCTGGGACTCGACCATTCCGATGCCGGGGCATGGCTGGTGAAAACCTGGGGTTTGCCGGAACTGTTTGTGAATGCCATACAGGACCATCACTTTCCCGATGCTGAAGCCGATCCGATGGCAAAGCTTCTGACATTGGCCGATCTTACCATCCGGCAGATGGGTATCGGAAACGGCGGGAATCCCTGCGAACCCGTTATTGACGATGGTCTGCTGGATGCCCTCGCCTTGACGGAAGATGACCTTGCGGAAACGATTCAGATGGTGGAGGAGTCGAAAGCGACGATCGTGGAGATGAGCCACCCATAGGAAGTTTGTGGTCACAGACCGTTCCCCTGTCAGCGAGCAGACAAAGACGAGTCCGGAGTATTGATGATGAACAATCAGGGCATACAAATCCCCTGGAACAAAAAGATCAAGGGCTACATCGGCAACCTCCTCGAACAGGTGGGACAGATTGCCTCCATGCCCCTGCAGATCTATTACCTCCCGACAAATGAAAGGCTGATGAATTCTCTTGCAGGTGATTCGGCTTCCCTCTCGGTATCGACGGCATCTGCGGAACTTAGGATCGGGAGTATGCCGGTGATCCTGATTCAGGGGTATGGCGAGGAGGATCCGTCCCGGGTGGAGGAAACGGTCCGGCATCTCCATGATGTCCTGCGGGAATATCTGCAGAGCCAGGCCGAAATCGAGAGCTTCTCCCGTGAGGTTCTGGACAACTATCAGATTATCAACATGCTCTACCGGGTAGCCGATGCCCTGGGCAACATCCAGGATGTAAACCGTGTGGCATCGATTATCCTCCATCAGGCCGTGGCCATTACCCACGCCGAGCGAGGGTCGGTGCTGCTCCTCGATAAAGAAGCCAGACATTTTCACGTGGCTGCGGCCTTTGGGTTTTCCCGGGACAAGCTTGATTCGGAGACCTTTGATGTCGCCGACACACTTTGCGGTCGGGTGCTGGAGACCGGCAAGCCCCTGATTGTAGAAGACATTCGCAACCATCCCGATCTTAGTGCCTATTCCAAGGGAAATTACAAGACCGGATCTTTTATTACCCTTCCCCTCCAGACGATGCGCGGGGAGCATGAAAAGCAAATCCTGGGGGTCTTGAACCTCTCCGATAAACTGGCGGCGGAGAGTTTTAAATCGAATGATTTAAAGCTTTTGAGCGCACTGACATCGCAAGCTGCAGTGGTGATCGCCAATGCCCAGGTACTCAAAGAGCTGACCCACTCCGAGGAGGAACTGAACAACACCCTGAAGGAGTTGATGCAGACCTATGAAGATCTTGAAAAACGGGCGGTCTTTATCGACCAACTCAACAAAATTGCCCTTTCCATCAATGCCACCCTTGATCTGGACAAGCTCTTTGGAAAGATCCGCGCCTATGCAAAAACCCTGACCAATGCGGAAGCGGCGGTGGTCTATTTTCCCGAAGATCCCGGGACGGTTTCATCGCCGCCCGGTCTTCATCGGTTGACCCTTCCCGAATCTTCGCCGGAGAGCGACTTCGTGGAGGACGACAAGACGCAGGCTTTCTTCGAAGGGATCCTCCTCTCAGGCAAACCGATTGTCCTGGAGCAGCCGCCCGATGGGGCGCTCAGTCATCTGCATCTGGCGGAAGGGGGGCGGGTGCATATTGAGAACCTCCTCGGCGTCCCCTTCGTGAGTAAAGGAAAAACGATCGGGGTAATCGCCGTGGTCAACAAACAGGCCGGTGAAATGTTCGGCGAGGAGGATCAGGACCTGCTGTCGACACTGGGGAACCAGGTGGCGAATGCCGTGGAAAACGCCAAACTCGTTGCCGACCAGAAAGCGCTCTTTCTCAATACGATCATGGCCCTTGCCGCTGCCGTCGATGCCAAGGACCCCTATACGCACAACCACTCCAGAAAGGTTGCCTATTATGCAGGACTCATTGGTGAAGAGATGAATCTTTCCGCCGGGGAGATGGGGGTCCTGGAGCGGGCCGCCATTCTCCATGATATCGGCAAGATCGCCGTCCCCGAGTCAATCCTGAACAAACCGGACCGCCTGACCCGGGAGGAGTTTGAGATCATGAAAACCCATCCTCTCTGCGGGGTGAAGATTGTGGAAAACATCCGGGAGATGGAGGTTATCCTGCCGGGGATGAAGTACCATCATGAACGGTATGACGGAAAGGGGTATCCCGAAGGATTGGCGGGGGAAGAGATCCCCCTGCTGGCCCGGATCCTGGCCGTGGCCGACACCTATGATGCCATCACTTCGGACCGGCCCTACAGGAAGGGGCCAGGCCATGAATTTGCCATGGAAGAGGTACAACGTTGCAGCGGTACGCAATTTTCGCCGGAGGTGGTCGAGGCTTTTTTAAAGACCTCCATCTGCCAAAAGAAGACCGAAAGTGTCATGGCGACGTAAATATATAATTGACATTTTCGCTAACTTGGAATAGATTACGATTACCTTTCGTCTGGCTTAGAAATTCAAAGGAGTTTCTCGATGAGTGCCGACACCAAGGATGTTCAGAAGGCCGCAAAGATCATGATCGTCGATGACGAGTTTTATATCTCCCGGTCATTGGCCTTTATGCTGGAAAAGGAAGGTTTTGATTGTACGACCGCCACCGACGGTGAAGAGGCTCTCGAACTGGTGGCCCAGGAGAAGCCCGATATCATGTTTCTCGATATCAACATGCCGAACAAAAACGGCTATGAGGTCTGTCAGGCGATCAAGGGCAATCCGGAAACCCGGGATATCGTGATTATCATGCTGACGGCCAAGGGGCAGGTTGAATTCGAGGAGAAGAGTTTCAAGGCCGGTGCCGACGACTTTCTGCTGAAACCCTACGATCCGAATCTTGTGATGGCCATGATTGCCAAACATCTCAATAGCTGACGGCAGTCACCGGCTCTCTACTTTTTATGCCCGACCTTTTTCCCCTCTTTTTCCCCTTCTTTCTGAAAGCTCGTGATCTCCCTTTTTTCATAGGAGCCGGGAAGGGTGAACTTTTTGTCATCCACCTTGAAGACGATCCGTCCCTTGACCTTCGATCCTGTCGATGCCGGGGTCTTGGCGGGGGACCCTTTTTCGGGGAGAAGTCCGTCCCGTCGATCTTCATCAATCCTGTTGAGGACCTGGAAGAGAACCTGACCGGTCTTGAGTGAAAGGGGGTTGATCATGGAAGAGGGGAGTTCCAGGTCCCGGAATTGGAAGAGGCCTTCTTCCCAGAGAAAAAGGTCAAAGAGGATCTCCTTGATCAGGATGACCACCTCTTCGTAGAGTTCGTCGTGGGAGATAAGTCCTCGGTCTTCCAGGATCTGGGTCAGCTTTTTCCCGGTCCCTTCATTCTCCTGAAGACAATCGATCAGGTCGGACTCCCGGATCCGTTCCTTCCGGACGAGATGTTGGCCGAGTTTTTCAGACTCCCGGGCGGAGGAGGCAAAAATAATCTGTCCCTTCTGAAAAAAGATCTTCTTCCATTCCGTACCGGCACGGTATTCTACGATCCCCGACTTTCGGGTTGTTTCAATCCACTGTAGAAGGTCGGTGACCGGCATGGTCTTGATTTCCCCGGTAAGTCCCATGAAACATCCTTTCCTGATGAATCGATTTGTACATTCCAGTGGTGTGCAGTATAGTTTCAGTCTACAATAGGGAGCGTAGTGAGTCAAACTCCAACGACTGCGGAAGGAGACCAATGAAACCGATCCGGAGAGAAGAGGCACTTGCCTATCACGAGAAAGGAAGAAAAGGAAAGATCGAAGTCAATGCCACCAAGCCCTGCAGCACCCAGCTCGATCTCGCCCTGGCCTACACGCCGGGGGTGGCGGAACCCTGCCGTGAAATCAGGAAGGACCCGCAGGCCTCCTACACCTATACGGCCCGGGGGAATCTTGTTGCCGTGGTCACCAACGGCAGCGCTGTCCTGGGGCTCGGCAAGATCGGTCCCCTGGCGGGCAAACCGGTGATGGAGGGCAAGGCGATCCTCTTTAAACGATTTGCCGATATTGATGTCTTTGACCTGGAACTTGATACGGACGATCCCGAAGAGGTGATCCGGATTGTCCGGGCTCTGGAGCCGACCTTCGGGGGGATCAACCTGGAAGACATCAAGGCGCCGGAATGTTTCCGGATCGAAGAGGAACTGATTCGAACGATGAAGATCCCCGTCTTTCACGACGACCAGCATGGGACGGCGATTATCTCCGGCGCCGCCCTGTTGAACGCCCTGGAGTTGACGGGCCGTGCCCTTTCCGACAGCCGAATCGTTTTTTCCGGCAGCGGCGCCGCCGCGATTGCCTGCGGGGGTCTTTACGTGAAGCTTGGCGCCGATCCTTCGAAGATCCTCTATTGCGATCGTCATGGGGTCATCTACCAGGGACGGAAGGAGGGGATGAACCTCTACAAGGAGCAGGTGGCCGTCGATACCCCCCTGCGGACCCTGAAAGAGGCCTTGCAGGGGGCCGATGTCTTTGTGGGGCTTTCGACAGGGGGATTGCTCCGTCCGGAGATGGTCCAGTCGATGGCGGAGCGTCCCATCATCTTTGCCCTGGCCAATCCCGAGCCGGAGATCGGCTATGACGAAGCCCGTACCGCCCGGCCCGATGCCCTGGTGGCGACGGGGCGTAGTGATTTCCCGAACCAGGTGAATAACGTCCTCGGCTTTCCCTTTATCTTCCGGGGAGCCCTCGATGTGCGGGCCCGGGCGATCAACGATGATATGAAGATCGCCGCTGTCCGTGCCCTGGCTGCCCTGGCACGGGAGGGGGTCCCCGAGTCGGTATCCAGTGCCTACGGGGGACGGGAGTTCCATTTTGGTCCGGACTACCTGATTCCCAAACCCTTTGATCCACGGGTGCTCCTCTGGGTGGCTCCGGCCGTGGCCGAGGCGGCCATGGCGAGTGGCGTGGCACGGTCTCCCATCAACGATCTTGCTTCCTATCGGGAATCGTTGCAGGCCCTCCTCGGCAAGACCTATGTCGTCATGCGCTCCGTCATCCACCGGGCCTGTGAAACACCGAAGCGGATCGTCTTTCCCGAAGGACATCATCCCCGTATACTCAAGGCCTGCCAGACCCTGATCGACCAGAAAGTCGCACGTCCCGTTCTCCTCGGTGACGCCGACACGATTCGGGCGGGGATCGAAGAACTCGGTCTCGATCTTTCGGGAATTGAAATCGTCGATGTCGTCAAAGACAGACGTTACCCTGACTACGTCGGGGCCTTCTATGATATGCGGAAGCGGAAGGGAATCAGTCTGGATGATGCCCGCAAGTTGATCGCTAACCCGAACTATTTCGGCACGATGATGGTCCACCGGGGGGAGGCCGACGGACTGATCTCCGGCGTTTCCCAGCGGTACCAGGAGACGCTCCGGCCGGCCTTGCAGATCGTCCGGACGGAAGCGGGGATCCACCGGGTTTCGGGGCTCTTCCTGATGATCTTCAAGAACCGGGTTCTCCTCTTTGCAGACACAACGGTCAATATCGCCCCCACGTCGGAAGACCTGGCCGAGATCGCGAAATTAAGCTCCCGTCTGGCCCGACGGTTCAATCTCGAGCCCCGGGTGGCCATGCTCTCCTATTCCAATTTCGGGTCGACCCGGGACAGCCATGTGGAAAAGGTCCAACGGGCCGTGGAAATTGCCAGGAAGGAACAGCCTGATCTGGTGATCGACGGTGAGGTCATGGCCGATACGGCCGTCAATGCGGAATTGGCGAAGACCCTCTTCCCCTTCAGCCGCCTTCAGGGAGATGCCAACATCCTGATCTTTCCCGACCTCGCATCGGGAAATATCGCTTACAAGCTGCTCCAGCATCTGGGTGGGGCGGAAGTGGTGGGGCCGATCCTGATGGGGTTGAACAAGCCGATCCATGTCCTGCAGGCCGGATGCAGCGTGAATGAGATCGTTCACATGACGGCCGTGGCCGTCGTCGATGCCCAGGAGAGGGAACCCGTCTGAGGGATTTACAGGATATACAGGATTCTAAAACTTCCACCAACCCTCTGATTGCTTTGTCTTTTGCCGTATCCGATTTTATCCTGTCGATCCTGTCTAAAGGTCTTGGCTTCTTTGAAGGGATTATCCAAAAGAAAACCCCGCCGAAAGAAAACCCGGCGGGGTGAGTGCGTCGCTCTGTTCAGGATTGTTTCAGAAGGTCAGGACCACATCGGCGTCCATGGTCATGTCGAGGAGAGCCGCGGCCCCGATGATTTCTTCCACATCGTCGATGAGGTTGTCCGGTTCCAGATCATGGAGATCGAGGCTTTGATGGCAGACCATCAGCTTGACCCCGGCCGAGACCGCCTGGTCCAGAAAAGTTCTGACCGTGGCGCCCCCCTCCTTAATCGTGGTCCGTTCCGCGACATTCTTCTCCACGATGGTAGCGCCGTTGACGGTGAAGATAATCGTGGCATCCATGTCCATGGCGGCGGCTGTCGTCGCGATGAAAAAGGTTGCAGGGATCCTCTCCGGAGTCTCAATGCCGCTTGTCTGGATGATCAAGAGCCTTGTCTGCTCACTCATGCACTCTCTCTTTTGCGCAATAGGCGATCAGGAATGCCGACGAAAGCTGTGGAAAGGCGATCAGGATTTTTTGAGGTAAAACTTGAAGACGCCGCCGTCTTCCACGGTTTCAACCAATTCGTTTCCCGTCCGTTTCGCCCAGGCAGCGATATCGTTCTTGGAACCGGGGTCGGTGGAGAGCATCTCCAGGGTCTGACCGGACGTCAGTTCATCCATGGCTTTCTTGGTCTGCAAGACCGGAAGAGGGCAGTTTAAGCCTTTGCAATCGAGGGTTTTGTCGGCTGTTGCCATGCTGTGTTACCTCCTGTGGATAATAAAAAATGTTACGATTTGACTGATAGACTTTGCATAATAAGCTGAATGTTTCCTGCATGTCAAACAAAATCTGTTGACCGAATCCGGTGATTGAATCGTGCCTGTGGCATGACCTCATCGTTGAAAGAGTTTCAGCAACCATCCCTGTTGGGTCTTCATGGCGCCCTGGGGGCAGAGTTCCTGGCAGCAGAAGCAACGGATACAGCGGCGGGTGTCGATCTTGAGACGCTCCTGCTCCACAGTGATGACCTGCTGCGGGCAGGCCTTCAGGCAGACCTGGCAGAGATTGCAGAGTTTCGGGTCGGGGTCCGGATAGGCAGTGAAACTGTCTTTGAGCATTCCCAGGAGAAAGTCGGGAATGATCCATTCGAGATCGGAAGATTCGGGGACCTTCAGATCCACGATCCGGAGAGATTCCATCGGATCGCCACGGACCTCGATCTCTTTTAAGGTGGTCTTTCCCGCTCTGACCTCCTTTGCCGCACGGATTGTGGCCAGCCGGGAAGGTTTTATCCCCATCAGTTCCATAACGACGGCGTCGAGGGCGACGGCATCGGCCGAGGCGGCCAGGATCCCGAACGGTCTCGGTGTCCCGCTCCCCGGGCCGTTTCCCTCCATGCCGACGATCCCGTCGATCAGGGTGAGGGCGGGTTTCAGGGTGGCATAGATGTCGACGAGCATGCGGGCGAAGGCCTCCCGGTTTACGCCGGCCTTGAGGTGCCACTGGACCTTCCGCTTTCCCACGACGCAGCCGAAGAGGTTTTTCACGCCCAGAGTCATCAACATCTGACCGTGGGTCTTCAGTTTGGGGAGATTGATGATCGCCTCCGCCTCCAGGGCCTCCCGGGCAAGTTCCAGGGGAAATCCCCCTTCACGGGTCTTGCCGACGACGATGGAGTCCTGAAATTCGATGACGGGCGCCCCGAATTCCGCTGCCACCTTCCCGATGCCGCACCGTTCGGCGTTTTTCATTGCGTTCCCAACGCCGGGGCTGTCGCCGATAACCGCTTTCGCTCCGATACGATAGACTTCCTTCAAAATGGCCCGGACCACGGCCGGGTCGGTATTGACGGCCTGTTCCTTCTTCTTGGTGGCAAGAAGATTTGGTTTAATCAGGACGGTCATGCCCGGTCGGACGAAGTTTTCGATCCCTCCCAACAGGCGCAGGAGTTGCTGGACCGATTGTTCTACTTCATGCCGGTGATAGCGGGAACATCCTTT
>CAYQVN010000065.1:0-2613 GCA_964420895.1 uncultured Nitrospirota bacterium
TGTGGGGGAAGCTAAAGTCCCAGGGCGCCAAGCTGGATCAGTTCCTCGAAGTACTCGGCGGATTTTTCGATGAATTCTTCATCGAGGAGGGAATCTTCGATATAGGGTTTTGTTCCAAGGAAGGGGGCTCCGGAAAGTTCTTCAATGATGATGGGACTTTTCTCCTCGGAGGCATGGATCTGGTCATGACGGCGGTTGACGATGAATCCAAGGACCGGGATCCCCTGATCCTGGGCATACCGAATCGACAGGAGTGAATGATTGATCGTGCCCAGATTCGGGCGGGAGACCAGGATGATGGGCAGTTCCAGCAGTTTGATCAGGTCGGAGACGAGGAGGCGCTGATAGATGGGGACCATCAGTCCGCCGGCCCCTTCCACGATCATGAAATCGTGCCGCTCTTTTAGCTTGAGGTAGCAATCGAGGATGTATTCATCGTTGATTTCCACGCCGGCAAGGTTTGCCGCTTCCGAAGGGGCGACAGGGGCTTCCAGGGTATAGGGGGTAATCAATGCCTTGGGGTCTTTGGATCGGCACGCTTTGATCAGAAATTCCGAATCTGTCGGGATCAGTCCCTTGGGGCCGCGGGCACAGCCGGTTTCCACAGGCTTCATCACTCCCACGTCCATCCCGCGGTTGAGTAACGTTCGTGCCAGTGCGGCAGTGATGATGGTCTTACCAACACCGGTGTCGGTGCCGGTGATAAAGACACCCTTGTGTTTCACAAAGACCACCTTTCGTAAAGGATGATCAAAGAATCACGGGGAGGAGAGGTCTCAAGGAATCAGGAATGTTCAACTTCCTGCTGCAGCCGTTGGATTTCTTTCTGAATCATCACTTCAGCAAGATCGGGAATCACTTCCCATGCGACACGCTCAATAATTTCCGCGGCTTTTTCGTCTACCATTTCTTGAACCATCCTGCGGAGCGTTTCTTCCGTGACAGCTGGAACCGGGGATGGAGCGGCATCCGCTTGCAGAGGTTTCTCGACCACATCCTCAGCGACCTCTTCCGGTTCTCCTCCGAAGGAGGTGACTTCCGGGGACCATTCCGAGGTGGTGGCCCCCTGCGTCGGATAGATCGCATCAAAAGACTCTATTTCTTCCCCGGTTTCATCTGATTTCTCTGTTGTCCAGGCTTCTTCCAGCGACTCGGCAGGCGCCGTGTCATCGGTCCAGGAGGTTTCCGTTCCGGCGACTTCTGCTTCCGTTATTTCGGAAAGGGCGGGTTCTTCAACAATGTCATCTGTTACTTCGGGAGTTTCTTCGCCGAAGGCGGGCTGCTCCTCAACAACGGCTTCTGCCCCTTCGGGAGTTCCTGCTTCGAAGGAGGTTGTCTCCTCCCCGGCGACAGAGATTTCTTCAGGCTGTTCCTCTTCGACGGCTTCCAGTATTTCCGTTTCCGTCAAATCCTGTTCTCCCTCGGCCACTTCCTCTGAAGTCTCAACGGTCTCTTCGGCCGCCATGAATTCATCGATCAGGTCGACGGGGGCATCTTCGATATTGTAGGTTGCCGTTTCTTCAATGGTTTCCTCTGCAGGACTTTCCTCAAGGGTGAGGTCCTCGCTTTCCGATTCGGCAAATTCCTCAGGAATTTCGTAGACATTTACTTCTTCCTCTTCCAGAAGCGCACTGTCAATTTCGGCGTCCGCCGGGGGTATTTCCATGGCCATCTCTTCCTCCGGCTGCTCTTCTTCTTCCGCAGGCTTCCAGGAAGTACTCTCATCCATCAGGTCGGGAGTAATCTCTTCAGGGGGTTGCACCTCAGAGGTCCAGTCCATTTCCGAAGACGCCTGTTCCGCAGTGACTTCTTCCCCGGTCCCGACATCCGATAGGACCGGTTCCTCTGCGATGAGTGTTTCTTCGGGCAGGACCTCTTCCGGTGTGTTGTCGGCGGTAGGAAGTTCTTCCGGTTCTTCAAACATCTCTTCCGCTTCTTCCATGAATTCATCGGTCAGTTCAAATTCAAAGGCTTCCTCATCCACGATCTCCGGTTCCGGTTCTTCATCTTTAACGGAGGCCTCCAGGGACCGGAGGACTTCCTGCTCCTGCAACGTGTCGGCTTCGGTTGTTGCGCCTTGTCCGGTTTTTTTCTCCAGCCAGTCCCGGATCTTCCGGGAGAGTTCATCCGATTCAAAGGGCTTCACGATATGATCGTCAGCGCCGACGGAGGCGCCCCGGGATTCATCATAGGTCTCAAAGGTGCTGGAGAGTAGAATGACCGGTGTGTTCGCAAGGGCCGAGTTTTGCCGGACTTTTTCGCAGAGTTCATAGCCGTTGAGTTCCGGCATGACGATGTCGGCCAAGATCAGACTCGGGTGAAGTGCCTCGGCCTTTTCCAGGGCTGCGGCGCCGTCTGAAACGGTGGTAATCTCGTAATCCTCGTCGGCCAGCGTCAGTTCCACGACTTTCTGGATTGTCACACTGTCATCTGCCAGCAATAGCTTTGCACCCATTTCGATCCCTCCCTGTAAACAGACAGGCTCCCGCCGGATTTTTCAGAAATTTGCTATTTTAAGTTAAGGTGTCCTAATGGTTCTTATCTTATTATAGTTCCCGGAGGAATGCAAGTTGATTTTGAGAGAAAAGATCTTATACGGCAAGGAGTTAAGGC
>CAYQVN010000065.1:2713-9282 GCA_964420895.1 uncultured Nitrospirota bacterium
AGATTGCTCACTGTTCCTTCCGTCAAGAATCCGTTCTGATTCAGAAGAATCCCTTCGGCAGCTTCCTCTTTTTTTGCCTCGATCTTGGCCAGGATATTGTTCAGAAAATTGGTCGACTTGATCCGGGCGTCCACGGCCTGGGTGAGATTTTTCCGGACGGAAACGATGGACAGAGAGACGCCCCGTTCATAGTCCTCGGCCGGGTAGCCGCGAAAGGGGCGGGGAATCACCACGACTGTCGGGCTGCTGCAGAGGGCCGGGTCGAGGCCGGGAGGTCCCTCTCCACGGGAGAGGGAGAGACGAAGAAGGGCGTCGGGAGATTGATTGACCTGAAGTGATTCCTGCAGCAGTTGCCGACAGCTCGCTTTTTCCCAGGGGAGGGGGAGGGCGATTCTCCTTGCTGATTCCCGGAGCCGGGCGAAATGATCGTCGAAACGGAAGATCCTTCCCCCGTAACTACGAAGGGTCTCAAAGATCCCGTCACCATATAAATATCCGTGATCAAATACGGAAACCCGTGCCTGCTCCGGTTCAAAAAATTTTCCGTTGATGTAGATTTTCACTCTTTCTCCAGATCATAATCTTAATCTTAATCTTAATCAGTTCCCACCCCTACCGCCGATAAATCCGGTACTGACTTCCCTCCAGTTGTTTGACTTCTTTCTTGACTTTGGCAACGATTTTCCCGATCTCCGAAAGGTTGGAGAAACGTTGTTGATCGTCGATGACGACGGCGATGGAGATCGACATGATGGGAAACTTTTTCGTTTCCCCTGCCCGGTCCTTGCCGACGAACCCGCCCTGTTCCAGGTGGCGGGATTCGTAAAAGGAAGGGATCTTCTCGTCGAATTCCCGTACAATCTTCCGGCAGATATCTTCCGTCCGTTCCGGCCGGGTGATGAGGAGGAAATCATCCCCGCCGATATGGCCGATGAAATCTTCTTCTTCCCCTTCCAGCATGACCACGCCGGCGATGATCCGTCCTGTCATCTGGATCACTTTGTTCGCGGCATCAAAACCGTAGGTGTCGGAGTAGGCCTTGAAGTTGTCCAGATCGGGATAGCAAACGGCAAAGACCTCCCCCTTCTCAAGCCGTTGCGTCAGTTCCCGCTCCACGGCGGCGTTGCCGGGAAGATTGGTCGTCGGGTTGCGGTCGGCTTCCCGGACGGTGTGGCGGATGAGGGCGCGAATACGTGCCACCAGTTCCCGGTTGTCGAAGGGCTTGCAGAGATAATCGTCAGCTCCGGAATCGAGACCGTAGACACGGTCTTCGACGCTTGTCCTTCCCGTCAACATCAGGACCGGGATGTGGGATAGAAAGATATTTTTCTTCACCTGTTCACAGATCTCGATGCCGTCGATGTCAGGCATGTTAATGTCGAGGATCATCAGATCCGGCGGACTCTGTTCCACGATTTCCAAGGCTTTCCGGCCCGATGATGTTGCCGTGCACTCGAAGCCTTCCCGCACGAGGATATGGCGGATTGCATTGAGGATGTTCACCTCATCGTCGACGATGAGTATGCGATATTTCTTGATGGTCATCTACGATGGTCTCATGAATGTCCGGTTAGGAGACGGACTTTTTGCGAAGCCGTCCTCTATGCCCTCATGACTCGTTTCACCTCCAGCACATCGCGGATCTCCGAGATGGCATGGAGGATACGGTCCAGGTCTCTTTTGTTCTTGATCTCCAGGACAAAATGACAGATCGCCCGGCCGTCTTTTCGGGTTCGCACGTTGACTTCACTGATATTGATGTTTTCTTCAGAAATCCGGGCGCTGATATTGGTCAGGAGCCCCGGCTGGTTGTTCGTGATGACGGAGATGCGCACGGAATGGGAGATTTCCTCCTGCACATCCCAATTGACATCGACGATCCGTTCCGGATTGAGGGCGCCGCCTTTGACGTTTGCACATTCCGTCGTATGGATGGAGACCCCTTTGCCCTGGGTGATAAAACCGATGATCTCATCACCGGGAACGGGATTGCAGCAACGGGAAAAATGAACCAGAATGTCCCCGATCCCGCGGATCTTGATGCCGTCTTTCGATTTTTTCCCGGGCTTCCGTGTCTTGACGGCAAGTTCCGGTTTGCTCACTTCTTCCTTGGGGAGGAAACGGGTGAGTACCTGTTGGGCCGAGATCTTTCCGTAACCGATTGCGGCGATCAACTTTTCCGGCTGGGCAAAACCGTATTCCTCGACTACCTTCTGCATCTCCTTCGCCTTGAGCATCCGCGCCAGGGTGAGGCCGTGCTTGCGGGCCGTCTTGTCGAGGATCTCGCTCCCCAGGGTGAGGCTCTGCTTGTGTTCTTCCTGTTTCAGAAAATGACGAATCCGGTTTTTTGCTTTCGTGGTTTTGACAAGCTTGAGCCAATCCTTGCTGGGGACCTGGTTTTTCGAAGTCAGGATCTCTACGGTATCGCCCGTTTTCAAGGCGGTTTTCAGCGGGACCATCCGGGTATTGATTTTTGCGCCTGTACAATTATTTCCGACATCGGAGTGAATGCTGTAGGCAAAGTCGAGGGGTGTTGCGCCCCGGGGGAGTTCCTTGATCTCCCCGTTGGGTGTGAAGATGTATACCGTATCCTCGAAGAGATCGGTCTTGACGTTTTCCATGAATTCCCGGGGGTTCTTCACTTCCTGCTGCCATTCCAGGAGTTGCCGGAGCCAGGCCAGTTTCTGGTCCAGAGAGGATACGGCACTCTTGCCCCGGCTCCCTTCTTTATACTTCCAGTGTGCGGCGATTCCTTCCTCGGCCACCCGGTGCATCTCCTCCGTCCGGATCTGGAATTCCACCTTCTGGCCTTCCAGGGCGATGACGGTGGTGTGCAGGGACTGGTACATGTTGGTTTTTGGGACGCCGATGTAATCCTTGAAGCGGCCGGGAACCGGTTTCCAGAGGGAGTGAATCAGGCCGAGGATAGCGTAGCACTGACTCGGTTTCTGGGTGATGATCCTGAGGGCGGCCAGATCGAAGATGTCTTCAAAGGAGACGCCCCGTTTTACAATCTTCTGATAGATACTGTAAAAATGTTTGGAACGTCCCACAACGGTGCCGGGCAGTCCCTGAGCTTTCATCTCTTTTTCGATAAGATGAATCACCTTCTTGATGTAGTCGTTGCGCTCTTTCCGATCTTGCGGGACCCGTTCTTCCAGTTCATGATAGGCCGCCGGGTGCAGAATCTTCAGGCAGAGATCTTCTAATTCCCACTTGATCAGGGCGATCCCGAGGCGGTGTGCCAGGGGGGCGTAGATCTCAATGGTTTCAGTGGCAATCTCCTGTTGCGTGCTTTCATCAAGCTTCTCGATGTTCCGCATGACCTGGAGGCGTTTGGCCAGGTTGAGCATGACCACCCGAAGGTCCTGTGCCATGGCGAGGAGCATCTTTCGGAAGTTTTCCGCCTGTTCCTCGAGGCGGCTCTTGAATTTGACCCGGCTCGTCCGCGTGACCCCCTGTACGAGTTTCGACACCCCGGGGCCGAATCGCTCTTCGAGTTCCGCCGGCGTAGTGAATTCGTTCTTCACCAGGCTGTACAGGAGCGCTGCCATGATGGCCTCTTCGTCCGTTGTCAGGTCTGCCAGGATCTCGGCTGTATTGAGGGGCACCTCCACGTCGAGGGTGCGATCTTTTTCTTTTTCTGTTGAAAGGGTTTCCTGGAGAAAATTGTAGGCCTCCCGAATCTTCATTTTGCGGACATGGGTGTTCTTGCGGGACATTTTGTCCAGGAGCTGCTCCAGGCGGGGATCCCGGCCTGCAGGGGAGAGTTTTTTTTCGATGGTTTTCTTTTTGGTTGTCATATATTGAAAATCCTTAACCCACACGGATCAGTTTGTCTTTTCCAGCATATCTCTTTCGCAGCGTCGCGGCCAGTCCCTTGTTTCCCGGGGCCTGTAACCGCGGGTCTTTCTCCACCCGTGCAAAGGCCTCCTTCCGAGCCGCTTCGAGGATCCGGGCATCCCGGAGGATGTTGCCTAACTTCAGGTCGGGCAGGCCGGACTGTCGTTTTCCGAAAAATTCTCCCGGCCCCCGGATGGCGAGATCTTCTTCGGCAATCCGGAACCCGTCGGTCGTCTCTTCCATGACGGCCAGCCTGCGCCGGGCCTCGGGGGTCATTCTTCCGGAGACGGCGAGATAACAGAAAGAACGATGTCTGTCCCGGCCGACACGGCCACGGAGCTGATGGAGTTGTGCCAGGCCGAATCGTTCCGCATGTTCGATCATCATGACCGAGGCGTTGGGGATGTCGATACCGACTTCTACCACCGTCGTGGAGACCAGGATATCGAGCTCCTTCTTTTTGAAAGCCGCCATGATCCGTTCTTTCTCTTCCGTTTTGATCCGGCTGTGGATCAGTCCTACCCGTCGTTGCGGAAAGATCTTCGTGGCGAGTTCTTCCGACATCTCCGTGGCGGCCGCCAGGTCGCTCTTTTCCGTCTCCTCCACCAGGGGGTAGACGATGTAGGCCTGCCGGCCTGCTGCGATCTCCTCCTCGATCTTCCGAAAGACGCCGGCCTTTTCCCGGGCGCGGATGATCCGGGTTTGTACCGGTGCACGTCCGGCCGGAAGTTCGTCGATGATCGAGATATCGAGATCACCGTATACGGTGAGGGAGAGAGAACGGGGGATCGGTGTGGCGGTCATGACCAGGACGTCGGGACGATTCCCTTTTTCCATGAGGGTAGCCCGTTGGAAGACGCCGAAACGGTGCTGTTCGTCAATGATCACCAGGCCCAGTTTCTGAAAGGCGATCTCCTTCTGGATCAGGGCCTGAGTCCCGATGACGACGCCGATTTTTCCCGCCGCGATTTTTTTGCGGAGTTGCTCCTTTTCGGTATTTTTCACGACCCGGGTGAGGAGGGCTGTCTCCTTTCCCAGGGTGTTGAAGTAGGTGTGAAAGTTGAGATAGAGCTGTTCCGCCAGGATTTCCGTCGGTGCCATGACGGCTACCTGGTAGCCGTTGTCGAGGGCGATGCCGGCCGCCGTGGCGGCAACAATCGTTTTGCCGCACCCCACATCCCCTTGGAGGAGGCGGCTCATCTGTGCGGGGCGGGCCATGTCCTTTTTGATTTCTCCGAGGGCCCGTTTTTGTGCCGTCGTCAGTGCGAAGGAGAGGGACGCAAGGAGCCGTTTTTCCAGGGGCGTTTCCACCTCGAAGGTAATGCCCCGCACTTGTTGCGACCTTCCCTGTCGGGTCAGGGCAAGGAGGGTTTCGAGAAGGAAAAACTCTTCAAAGATCATCCGCTTATGGTAGGGGCTGCGAAAGTCATTCAATCGATCCACGGGGACATTATCATCGGGGAAATGGAGTTGCATGAGAGCATCGGCGTGTACCGGGAGATGAAGCCGGGTTCGAAGGTCCTCGGGGAGACAATCGGGTAAACCGGACGCGAGGGACTCCACCAGTTGAAAGAGGATGGACCGCAACCGCCGCTGAGTGATCCCGGCGGTGGTATGGTAGATCGGGACAATCCGGTTGGTGTGGACCGTCTCCTCTTCATCACTCCGCAGAAATTCATATTCGGGATTTTCCATTTCCAGGGCCAGAGTGTAAGGATCCCGTTTGACTTTGCCGCTTAAGATGACTCTTTTTCCCGGTTGAAAAACTTTCTGCAGATAGGCCTGGTTGAACCATTTGGTCAGCAGGGTCCCCGAAGGGTCTTCAATGAGGACCTGAAGGATGCGAAACCGTTTTTTTGAGGTGGTCTTTAAGTCCACATGCCGCACGATCCCTGTGACGGTGCAAAAAGGACCTTCAGCGAGTTCCACGATCTTCCGCAGGTTGCGGCGGTCTTCGTAACGGTAGGGGAAAAAGTAGAGAAGGTCCTCGACGGTGAAAATGTCGAGTTTGGCCAGCAGTGAGGCCACCCGTTCACCTACCCCTTTGACGTAACGCACCGGGCCGGAGAGGGGCGCCGTGGAGAGGCCGGTGTCGCCGGAGCATGATTGTTGTGACGGCACAGGGACGATCCCGGTTATTTCTTTTTGAATAATGCGTTGAGTTCCTTGATCAGCTCGTCAACATCGACGCCGTGGGCAATGGCGCCTTGTTCGATGGTCTCTCCGGCCGCACCCATGCAGCCGATACATCCCATATCGTATTTGGAGAGGACCTCCGCGGCTTTCGGGTGGGACTGGATTGCCTGTATGAAGGACATATCTTTCGTGATTTTTGCCATAAATACTCCTTTGACCGATAAAAAATCCTTGCGAATGCTAAAATTCTGTGTTAGATTTCCTGCTCATTTTGCTGATTTTTGTGAAATGAGTATAACTGAGGAGCAGAATCATGTCAAGAAAATGTGAGATTTGCGGTAAAGGACGGCAAGTGGGAAACCATGTGAGTCATGCTCACAACAAGACGAAGAAGGTCTCTCTTCCCAACATTCAGAGCGTTCGGGTTCTTCGAAACGGCCAGAGCCGGAAGATGAACGTCTGTACCCGTTGCATCCGTTCGGGAAAGATCCAGAAGGCGTCGTAGGACGGCTGCCCGTTGTGTGAAGACAGTCATGAAACGCTTGAAAAGCCGGGAGGGAACCCTCCCGGCTTTCGTCTTTTCGGGACAG
>CAYQVN010000066.1:0-4023 GCA_964420895.1 uncultured Nitrospirota bacterium
ACGGTGCGGACACCGTCGACCCGGCGGATCACCGAAAGTTCCTCCACCGTAAAGGTGAGTTGTTCATACTCCATGAAACGATCCGTCGGTGCGGGAGATTGTGACAGATCACCGATCATCCTTCCCAAGGTTTCGCTGTCCGGGATCTGCCGGATCCCGAAGAGGATCATATTGGAGAAGGAGACCTTGTAACAGTATAGATCCTGCGGCAAGGGCCGTTCATCAAAGCGGAATCCGCCTTCCTGCAGTCCGAAGAGACTGAAGAGGATCGTCAGAAACTGACGCCTTGCATAGGCGAAGAGGTCCTGAGCCGTAATCATATCTTTATGGTGCAGAACCGCCCCGAGGCTGTTCTTCGTTCCCCGCTGCGACTGCAGGGCCTGCTCTTGCTGCTCCCGGGTAATGACCCCCTGGGCAACGAGAAACTCCCCGATCAATTCCGACTTCAGATTCGACCGGGCGGCCGTCGGAACGCCGTCCCGCAGAAAGATCCGCTTGATAACACGGTTACAGGTTACCGTCAACACTCCGGTCTTCTTTGCGGCCTCCAGATAGACCAGTAATTTCGGGAAATAAAAATGATGGATATTTCCCCAGAGCAGAGCCTCTCGTTCACTCATCTGTTTTACAGGACCAAAACCCATCTGTCACCTCATTTCAATCGGTTGCAGGAAATCATACATGTACATGTCATGACAGTTGTGTGATACGGAACGTATCCAGCGGCTCTATAATAATTATATAACAGGTCCCCCGTTCTGCCAATACTTTGAATTCACACTCTTGACAGTCCATCCAAAGGGGTCTATTTGTTGGAATGTTTACGGGTATCGTGCCGTCCGGAGAATATCCCTCATGAATCTGCTGATTCAAGAAGGGGGCAAGGTCTATGTAGAAGGTACGCATTCATCCTGCAGGACTGTTCATATTGACCGGTGGATTGCGTCTCGGTGAATGCCGTATTTTTTCAATTTTTCATAAAAATTGGGCCGGGGGATCTTGGCCTCCCGGGCGGCCCGGGAAATCACCCCGTTGTTTTTCTGCAAAATTGTAATGATATAATCCCTTTCAAATTTCTCCTTTGCTTCTTTAAAGATCATCACCCCATTCGCAAAGGGGCCGGCAACACGCTCGGGCGCCCTGCGAACCTCCCGGGGCAGCGAGGAAAGTTCCAGCTGCCGTCCCTCGGCCATGAGGATCGCCCGTTCGATGTAATTTTCAAACTCCCGGACATTCCCCGGCCAGGAGTGCTCCAGGAAAAATTGCATCAACTGGGGGGAGACGGATTCCACCTTTTTCCCGAATTCCCTGTTGTATTTTTGAAGGAAATGATTCAGGAGGAGGGGAATGTCCTCTGTTCGTTCCCGTAGCAGCGGCAGGGGAATGGTAAAAATATTAATCCGGTAGAAGAGATCTTCCCGGAACCTCCCCGCCTCGACCTCCTTCTTCAGGTCCTTGTTGGTCGCCGACAGGATCCGGACATTCACGGGAAATGACTTCCGCCCTCCGATGGTGAGGATCTCCTTGTCTTGAAGGACGCGGAGAAGCTTGACCTGCAGCGGGAGGGGCATTTCACCAATCTCATCCAGAAAGAGGGTGCCCTGGTCAGCAGCCTTGAAGAACCCCGGTTTGGAGATGGTGGCGCCGGTAAAGGCCCCCTTCTCATACCCGAAGAGTTCGCTCTCCAGCAGGCTCTCCGGGAGGGCGCCGCAATTGATCGACAGGAAGGTCTTCTCGGCCCGGTTGCTCAACCGGTGGAGCCTTCGGGCGATGAGTTCTTTCCCGGTGCCACTCTCTCCCTGAATCAGAACGGTCGCATCGGTAGGGGCAACCTTTTCTACGAGATGGAAGACCTCCTTCATTTTGGGGGAAACACCGATGATGTGGCCACGATCTTCCACATCACTGAGCCGCTGTCGGAGCTGGCGATTCTCATCTATGAGATGTTTGTGGGTCAAGGCGTTCTTGATGGTGATCTCAATGGCATCGGGGTCGAAGGGCTTTGTCAGATAGTCGTAGGCGCCGATCTTGATCGCCTCCACGGCCGTATCAATCGTGGCATAGGCGGTGACCAGAATCACCGGAAGGTTCGGCTCCATCTCCTTAATGGCCCGTAAAACCTCCATACCGTCTTTCCCCGGCATGCTCAGATCGGTGATGACGAGTTGAAACCGTTCCTTCTCGAACAGGTCCAGTCCCACGTTTCCGTTTTCAGCCAACCGGACCTGGTATCCCGCTTCCGTCAGGAACTTGAGCAGCATCTCCCGCATGGGGAGTTCATCATCAATGACCAGAATTTTGGCTTCCATATTCCCTCCTTTTCGATTCACTTTTGCCTTTGAGCGCATCATGGCTCTTCTCTTTTTGAAAGAAAAGAGTGCATCGATTTTTGTGCAGCCCTTCCAACCGGACGGTTTTATCATGATGAAGAGCAATTATGATGCCAATTCTTCATCACCTGTTTAACCTGTTGAAAGATATGGATTCCTGAAAAAACGCCAAGGCTCTTTTCTATGACTCTTTGTAGCATTCCTGTTACCAAATCATGACAAATGTCGCAAAATGCTACAAAAAAGCTCCCAGTCTCAAAAGAGACAGGGAGCTTTGCGAAGAGAAGGGATGAACGAATCAAGAACCTATGTTTACCGATCGTGTACCAACTCCTCATGAGCATTATGGCCCCTCAAAGCACTCATAGCGTTGACGACCAGTCCGGACACTGTCCCGACGACAGAGCCGGTATGGGAA
Organism: uncultured Nitrospirota bacterium; assembly: GCA_964420895.1. Lineage (GTDB taxonomy): Bacteria > CG2-30-53-67 > CG2-30-53-67 > CG2-30-53-67 > CG2-30-53-67 > JAADIO01. Next base: position 2,749 of record CAYQVN010000066.1, read on the forward strand.
TTTTCACACATTTGTAACAAATCTAAAACAAAACAGGGGATCATATAAAATTATATTGAAAAATCAACAGGTTGGAGTTATCGCAGAAAGGTGACAGTAAGAGTATAAGATATAACAGAAGGGTTATAACGGGAAATAAAGCGTTATTCCTCAGGCGGGGCCAGAAGAATTGCCTCCATCTCATCGGGAAGGGGCAGGATCTCTCCCTTTTCAGGGCTCCTCTCTATCTGCAGTTCCTTCGGGTTGAGCTTCCCCTGCCGGAGGTCGGACTTGCTCCATCGCCTCCGGACGGGAAGACGCCCGTCACTCATCGAGGACATTCCGGAAGGTCTCCACATCGATGATCTTTTTCTTCTGCAGAAAGCTTTCCGCCAGGCAGTTGTGACAGATCCGGTTAATCTCTCTCGCCACTCCACCGGTAGATTTCTGCACCTCGGAATAAACGGCCTCGTCAAACACAGGATCCTTGCATCCGGCAGAGAGGAGTCGATACTTGATGTACTGGACCGTTTCGTCCAATTCCATCCCGGTCAGGCGCACCTTCATGTACATTCGATTTCGGAGGGACTGATAGGAAGGATGGGAAAGACGCCGCAAGAACAGGTCCTCGGAAAAGAGGAGACATGTGGTAAGCTTTTGTTGCGGTGTTTCCAGATTACTGATCGTACGCAGCAGGTGGAGTGCCCCGGCGCTGAGGAAATGTGCCTCGTCAATGAGAATGACCAGTCTCCGTTTATGACTGTAGAGATCGATGATCTGTTCATGGAGAAGGTCGAGCAGATCCTGGGTCTTCGCCGGGAGTTTTTCATTATACTCCCCCAACTCCCGAAGGATCTCTTTCAAGAGGGAGGTCTTGGTCATCCCCGGGGAAACCAGCACCAGGGCGGAACGATACTTTTCCGGATCGAGGTGCTGGAGCAGCATCACGGAAAGGAGGGATTTACCCACCCCGCTCGTTCCGTGGACCAGGCCCAGAGCAATATTGTCGTTTACGGTCATGACCATCTTTTTCAGCGCCCTTTCGTGACCACGGCTGCCGTAAAAAAAGTCGGGATTGACGGCATCGGAAAAGGGATGAGTTGTAAAACCGAAATAGTCGAGATGGTTCAGCGGGGTGGAGTCCCAGGATTCCTCCCCGGCCTGCTCGGCCACCTGGTGATTCGCTGAGATCAGCTGTGCCAGATCCGACGTAAGCTCGTCATCGGGGACCGGCGCAAAGGAAACTTCGTTGACTGCATGGGAAAACTCCGACATTACTAATCCTCCTTCTTCAAT
>CAYQVN010000066.1:4123-9278 GCA_964420895.1 uncultured Nitrospirota bacterium
AAACTTCGTTGACTGCATGGGAAAACTCCGACATTACTAATCCTCCTTCTTCAATTTAGGGAACCGATTGGTTTCATCCCGCAGTAAGTGGAGCAAAAAGGTCATAGAGCCTGGTTTTGCTCCCCCCATTCCACTGTTCTTTCTTCTGCAGCAGTTTCTCCACAATTTCCTCCAGACAGAGCACCGCTTGCGCCCCGGGGGATAAATCGACAAGAGGTGTCCGCTGTTGAATCGCGTGCTCCATGGCTTCGTCCTCAAAGACCCTTCCCAACCGCTCCACCTTTTTGCCGAGAAGCTGTCCGGAGCATTGGGCAATCTTTGCATAAACCTCCTCTGCCTCCCCATCATTGCGCACCCGGTTGATCACCAGATTCAGATGCCCCTTCACCTGTTGCTGGGCCGCCACACGCAACAACCCGAAGACATCGAGGGTCGCCGCAATGTTGGGAGTTGTCACCGCCACCACCTCATCGGCGAGACCCAGAAAACGAAGGACGTTCCGGGAGACCCCGGCAGAGGAATCGATGACAAGGACGTCGGTCATCTTCCGGAGACGGACCATCTCCTCCACCAGCAGATCCTGCTGAGATGCTTTCATCTCCGTCAACTGCAAGACCCCCGAGGCGCCGGGAATCAGCTTCAGACCGGAAGGCCCGTCCACGAGGATCTCCTCGATGGAGGCGATCCCCTTCAGGAGATCGATGATCGACCGTTTCGGATTGACGCCGAGAAAGACATGATCATTGGCCAGGCCGAAATCGGCATCGAAGAGTACCGTCCGCAATCCCCGGCGGGCCAGCAGGACCGAAAGGTTGACCGAAAGGGAGGTCTTCCCCACCCCTCCCTTTCCGCTCGCCACGGCAATCACGAAGACTCCCTTGCCCCGTTCCAGACAGAGGTGTTGAAACTCCGCCTTGATCTTTGCTACGGAAAGATCAGGGCGGTCGAGGAGACGATTAATCTTTGCAAAGATCTTCAACTGTTTCTGAGAGTAGAGAGAGGGAAAGGGGGAGAGTCGGGAAAAACCGAAGAAACCGCCGAATTCACGTTCCACAAAACGGAGGCGGCTCTTTTCCAAACCCAGGGCGCAACACACTTCTTCAAGAGTAAAGAACTCTTTTTTCCGTTCCATCTTTTCCTGACAAGGGAATTGTAAGGGTACGATTAAGCGATGGATCGTTCAGGTTTGGGAGGTCATTGTACAAAAGTACAAGGACCAATGCAAGGGAAAAAGTGGCTCCCATTTGTTTTTCCCGGGACACCATTTTCTCCCGCACTTCCCGGTTGTTTTCGGAAAAGGCCTCTGTTAGAATCCGAACATGAAACCCCGAAGAGAGGAAGACAGGCCCGGCATCGCCGAGGTGGTAGTGCCGGGGGTGCGGACAATCTTTCACTACACCGTTCCCCCTTCCCTGCAGGCGACCGCTCTCCCCGGTGTCCGCGTGCAGATCCCTCTCGGCCGCCGGAAGACCACCGGCTACCTCGTCTCCCGGATCCCGAAAAGCAACTTCCCGAAGCTCAAGGCAATCTCCGACATTCCCGATGAGGCCCCCCTCCTCACGGAAGAGATGCTGAGCCTCACCCGCTGGATCTCCGACTATTACCTGGCCCCCTGGGGGACCGTTATCCGTTGTGTACTCCCCGCCGGGATTGATAGGGCTCGGGAGAAGACGGAAAGGATCTACCGCCTCGATCCTCCTCTCGGGGAGATCCGGGAACAACTGCCCCACCTGATGAAGAAAACCCCCGCCCAGGCACGGGTCCTCGATATGTTCCTCAACGCTCCCGGAGAACAGACCGCATCGGCCATCCGCGAAGAGACCGGTGTCGGCAGCGATGTCCTTCGGCGTCTGGTGGCAAAGGGGTTCCTCCGCCAGGAGGAGCGGACTGTCCTCCGGGACCCCTTCGCCGGCGAACCCCCCGGGCTGTCCATCCCTCCGACACTGACGCAGGAACAACAGAAGGTCGTCCGTCAAATCAACGACTCCCTGGAGAAGACGCTTTACCAAACCCTGCTCCTCCACGGTGTGACCGGCAGCGGGAAAACCGAAGTTTACCTTCGGGTGATCGAAGCGGCCCTCGCCCGGAAAAGAGAGGCCATCGTCATCGTTCCGGAGATCGCCCTGACGCCGCAACTGGTTCGGATCTTCCGCTCCCGTTTCCCGGAGAAGGTCTCCGTGCTGCACAGCGGCCTCTCCGAAGGCGAACGAATCGACCAGTGGCGGCGGATCCGCCGGGGCGAGACCCATGTTGCTATCGGCGCCCGTTCGGCCATCTTCGCCCCCTTTTCCCGTCTCGGCGTCATCGTCGTGGACGAAGAACACGACACCACCTACAAGCAGGAAGAGGCGCCCCGCTATCATGCTCGGGACCTGGCTGTAGTCCGGGGCAAGCAGAACAACGCCACGGTGATCCTCGGGAGCGCCACCCCCTCGGTAGAAAGTTTTCACCACGCCCGGTCGGGGAAATACCAACTGCTGACCTTGAAACACCGCATCGATGAGCGCCCGCTCCCGGAAGTCCGCCTCATCGACATGAAGGAGGTCAAGGACGGAAACCCTCTCTCACCCAAACTGAGCGAGGCGGTACGACAGGGGCTGGAGCAAAAGGAACAGATCCTCCTCTTTTTGAATCGTCGGGGCTTCGCCCCCTTCCTCCTCTGTTCCACCTGCGGCTATGTCCACCGCTGCCCGAACTGCAGCGTCAGTCTCACCTACCACAGCAAGGCCGGGCACCTCACTTGTCACCACTGCGATTACACCACCCCCCTCATTCAATGCTGCCCTGAATGCAAGGCCGAGACCCTTGAACTGAAAGGGTGCGGCACGGAACGGATCGAGGAAGAAGTGGAGAAGGCCTTCCAGGACTCCGTTCTCCTCCGCCTTGACCGGGACACCACCCGCCGCAAGGGGGCCGCTCAAAAGATCCTCGATCGTTTCCGTTCCCGGAAGGGGGATATCCTCATCGGCACCCAGATGGTCACCAAGGGGCACCACCTCCCGGGGATCACTACCGTAGGCGTCCTGAATGCCGACGCCTCCCTGCACCACCCCGATTTTCGCGCCGGAGAGCGGACCTTCCAGACCCTGACACAGGTCGCCGGGCGGGCCGGTCGGGGGGAAAAGGAGGGAACCGTCTATTTGCAAAGCTACACCCCGGAGCACTACTCCATTCAGGCCGCTGTAGAACACAATTATACCCGGTTCTATGACCAGGAGATTTCCTTCCGGGAGGCGCTCAATTACCCCCCCTATTCCCGCCTGGTCAATCTCGTCCTGGCCGCCAACTCTCTGCAAAAGGCAGAGCAGGCCGCCGCACGTCTCGGAGACATTCTGAAGAAGCTCACTCTCCGCAATAAAGAGCTGGAGATCCTGGGGCCCGCCCAGGCGCCCCTCTTCACTCTGCGGGGCAAGAAACGCTTTCAATTATTAGTCAAGGGGAAGAGTGTCCGGGCGCTGAACCGTCTTGTGGGTGAAGGAATTGACCGATTTAACGGCCTCAAGGGAGCCTCCGGGATTGACCTTACCGTGGATGTGGATCCCGTCAATTTTTTCTGAAGAGTCCTTAAGTCTTTGCCGCCGCCCGCTGCCGGAAGTGAAACCAGGTCTCGAAGAGTCCGGCGCCGCAGAGGAGGAGGATCAGGGTGGGGTGAAGCAGGAAGGCAAGATAGACCATCCCCTTGACGATCTTCGGCAGCCGGGTCCGCTGCAGAAAGAAGGCAAGGATCCCATATCCCTGCACCAGGTAGGCGAGGAGAAAGATCAGGGCGACGTTGAGTCCCACCCACTTCAGGTAAGGCACCTTCAATAGATAGAACATGCCGGAGATGATCAGCCCCCAGACCCAGGCAAAGGGGATGGTGAGTTCCTGCAGGGGGGGGACATGGGCACGATCGAGACGCAGTTGTTCCGCCAGATTCAGGGGCAAGAGAAGATTCAGACAGACGATGGAAAAGGAATTCATGAATATCAGGGCGGGAAAGGCCACCTTGACGAAGGCGATCATCCCCGCCAGTCCCCGCTCATACTGCATCATCTGTTCCGGGGTAAGCTGAAGCTGTTGCGCATTATCTTTCACGGCCTGGCGCAAGGTCTCGCCCCCACGGTCGAGGAGTGCCGTAAGATCCATGCCGGAATGGGAGAGGTAAACCGCACCGATGGCAATCATCAGGAGAGTGGACACCAGGGAAGTATAATAAAGCAGTCCCACGGCGGGGACCTTTTTCCTCAGACCGTCCCCCAGAAGGATTCCGACAACGGCGAACTGCGTCACGAAAACCATCAGGACCGGCACGTTGAAGAGCAGAAGAATGAGGGCGGAACTCAACGCAGCGACGGCCAACCCCATGGGATTCCCGTAATGCCAGGTCGTCAGCACAAGAAAGAGGGGGGACAACACCATGGGCAGCATAGCCAGAAAGAGGAAGGCCGGAGAAACCTCTACCACCAGGAAGGCGCTGAAACAGAGGGTCGTTCCCAAAACAGCGTGGGCCATCCACGCCCGGGGGGAAGAAAAGGTTTTTTGGAGATAATGGGGGAACATTTTCCTGTCACCTTGACGGCACCGTAAAAAGCTCGTCTGCTCGTTACGCATCCGTCATATGTTACGAGTCGCAAAAACCATCCGTTCCAATCCGGCAAGATCGCAAACAACCTCAACATTCTCAAAACCACCTGCATCCCGAAATAAGATCTGTACCTGTTCACCCTGTCCTGCCCCGATCTCCAGGGCGACAAGACCTCCCGGCCGGAGAATCCCTTCGACCTGCCTGATCATCCCTTCGATCAAGGAAAGCCCTTCGGGCCCGGCAAAAAGAGCGGAGGGAGGTTCATAGTCCCGGACTTCCGGCTGCAGTTCCGCCCGGGTCTTCTCCGGAACATAGGGAAGATTGGCAATAATCAGGTCCACGCCGAATCCGTCACCCAGGGAAGACAAGAGGTCTCCCCGGAGGGTCAGAAGGCGGTCCGACACATGGTGACGGGCTGCATTCCTGCGGGCCAGGGCCAACGGTTCCATTTTAAGATCAATGGCGAAGACCGTCGCGGAAGGTCTTTCGCAGAGCAAGGTTACGGCGATACAGCCGCTCCCGGTTCCGACATCAATGATACGGCGGGGGTGGGCGGTGCGGTTCAGAAGCGCGTCGATGCGCAAGAAG
>CAYQVN010000067.1:0-9195 GCA_964420895.1 uncultured Nitrospirota bacterium
GCCTTTTCATTCCTGCATTGCACTCCCCCCGATACAAAAGGGGGGGTGGGGGGGATTCTTTGCATCCCGAACTACAAATCCCCTACATCCCTCTTTTTCAAAGGGGGACACTCCTTTCTCATTCCACATAGACCGCCCGCATCACCTCTTCGATGGTGGTCTGCCGTTCCCGCGCCTTCTGGAGTCCTTCCTGCATCAGGGTGGAGATGCCCGTCTTCTGCTGATACTGCCGGATCTCTTTGACGGAGGGATTCCTCAGGATGACCGCCTTGAGACCGGACTCGACCTCCAACAGTTCATAGATCCCCTGCCTCCCCTTGTAACCGGAATCGTAGCAGGAGGAACATCCCTTCCCCTTCACGAGACGGAGACTTTTTTCCCCTTCCCAGCCCATCTGTTTCAGTAAATCCGCCGAGGGATAATAGGAGGTCTTGCAGTCGGGACAGACAGACCGCACGAGCCGCTGGGCAATGACGCCCGCCAGAGAGGAGGAGAGTAGATAGGGTGCGATCCCCATATCGATGAGGCGGCTGATCGTCCCGGCGCTATCGTTGGTGTGGATCGTCGACAGCACGAGATGCCCCGTCAGTGAGGCCTGAATGGCGATCTCCGCCGTCTCGCGGTCCCGGATCTCGCCGACCATGATGATGTCCGGATCCTGCCGGAGGGTATGCTTGAGGACCCGGGCGAAAGAGAGTCCGATCCCCTCCTCCACCTGGTTCTGGTTGATGATCTCGAGCTGGTACTCCACCGGGTCTTCAATGGTAACGATGTTCTTTTCAATGGAGTTCAGGTAATTGATCGCCGAATAGAGGGTCGTCGTCTTTCCCGACCCCGTAGGGCCTGTCACAAGAATGAGGCCGAAGGGCCGCTTCAAAAGCCCCTTGAATTTGTGGAGTGTCGCCTCACCGAATCCGAGTTTGTTCAGATCAAGGATCGCCCCCTGCTTGTCGAGAATCCGAAGGACGACCTTTTCGCCGAAGATCCCCGGCAGGGAAGAAAAACGGAGGTCCACGGAGCGTCCTTCGATATAGACCTGGATCCTGCCGTCCTGTGGAAGTCGCCGTTCGGCAATGTCGAGGCGTGCCATGATCTTCAACCGGGAGACCACCGCCGGATGGAGATCAAGCTTGGGGGTCATCACCTCATACATCACACCGTCGATCCGGTAGCGGACCCGGAACTTGCTCCGGTCCGGTTCGATATGGATATCCGAGACCCGGTCCTTGATCGCCTTTAAGACGATGAGATTGACCAGGTTAATGATCGGGCTCCCCTCGGCCAGTTCCTCGATTTCCTGGGTATTTTGGTCGAGGTTGTTCTCAACGAGTTGGATCTCGTTTTCATCAAGTTCATCGAGGAAATCGGTAATCTGCACCTCTTCGTCATAATACTCATCGATCGCCTTCATGATATCCGTTGCCCGACAGAGAACGGGGTGTAGGGTGCAGTTCGTCATCCGGGCGAGTTCATCCAGGGCAAAGATCGCCTGGGGATCGGCGGTGGCGAGGGTCAGCTCGTCGAAAACCTTGAACATGGGGATGACCTTGTAGAGTTTGGCCTTCTCCTTGGGAATCATCCGGACCACCTTGGGATCGATGAGCCCCTTTCGCAGCCAGACATGGGGATAGCCGAGCTGACGACTCAGGATGTTGACCAACTCCTCCTCGGTGATCATGTTCATCTCGACAAAGACCTGTCCCAGCATCTTGCCTGTCTTCTTCTGGATGGTCAGGGCCTCACGGCACTGCTCCCCCGTGATGGCTCCCTCTTCGACAAGGATCTCACCCAGTTTTTTCCGGGTCCCCTGCGCGGCGACCTTCATAAGAAGCTCCTTGCGGCCTTTTCCAGGTCGAAATAGATATCGAAATAGTTTGTCATCCGGGTAATCTCCAGGATCTCACTGCAGAGTGGGTTCGGATTGGAAATCTTGATATGCCCGTTTTTCTCCCGCACTTGGTGGAAGGCGTCGAGAAGCCGCTCCAGTCCCTCACTATCAATATAAGGGACATGGTCGAAATCAATCACCAGCCGGAGTTCGTCCCCTTCCAGACAGTCGGAAATCTCCGCGTCAAAAGGGCCCATCTCCTCGCCGATCATCGCCCCATCAGGCGTGAGGAAGGTGATGACACCGACCTTGTTTCGTTTCATCTCCATCTGCTCTTCCTTCAGGATTGCAGCACATCTTCCGAAGGAATGGTAGCCTTCGGAGGTGTACTTTTGATCATATCGACAAAGAGATCAACGATCTCCGGATCGAGTTGGCTCCCCTTTACCCGGACCAGTTCGGCAAGAGTTACATCATCGCGGAGCTTGTCCCGGTAGGAGCGACGGCTGGTCATGGCATCATAGGTGTCGGCGACGCCGATGATCCGGGCCTGGATGGGGATCTCCTCCCCTTTCAGTCCGAGAGGATAGCCGCTCCCGTCGAGACGTTCATGGTGAAAGCGGATTCCCGACAGCGAATCCTGAAGCTGCTCGATGGGCAAGAGGATCCGGTAGCCCCGCTCCGGATGATCCTGGATGATGACTTTCTCCTCCTCGGTCAGCTTCCCCGGCTTGGTCAGGATCCCTTCGGGAACACCGAGTTTCCCGATATCATGGAGAAGGGCAGCCCAACTCAGGATTTCCTTCTCCTCCTGAGAAAATCCGAGTGCCTCGGCAATCATGAGGGAGAGATTCCGGACCCGTTCCGAATGTCCCTTGGTATAGGTGTCCTTGGCTTCGATGGAGGAGACCAGGGTCTGGATTACACTGAGGAGAAAATTCTTAAGGTTCTGGTAGAGTTCGTCGTTGGTCGCCACAATGGAGATCTGTTCGGCCAGAGACGAGAGGAGCCGCACATCACCGGTGGAAAAGAGACGCTTCCGATCAGAATGGGCGATCCCGAGATAGCCGACCACATTCCCGGCAATCTTGACCGGTACCGCCAGGAGACTGAAGGGATCGGGAAATTTTCGGCCCAGATCGGGGTCCTTCGATACGTCCGTGATGACCACATGGGGCGGATCAATATCGGCAAAAGTGACCCGCTGCAGGAGGTGCCTATCGATGAGTGCCATCGGTTCACTATTGTCTGGTACAATAGGTGCATCTTCCGGATCGAGGGCGATCACATCAAATAGGTCCTTGCTTGGAATCGAGGCCAGGGCCACCTCCGTATCGAAGGTCTCCAGGGTCTTTTCAACGATAAAATGAATGGTTTGATCCACCTTTCCGATCTCGCCGAGTTTTTTCCCCGTATCGTAGATCAGGTTCAGTTCCTCGTAGCGGACGGACAGTTCCTGGGCCAGGCTGTCGATCTCGATCTCCGAAACGATCCGCCCGGTAATGAGTGCGCCGATCTCCTCGAGGAATCTGGAAATCTCACCGGTTTCACGGTGCGGATCCGGCTGGTAGTAGGCCAGCATCACCCCGGCCGTTCCGACGGCTCCCGGAAGGGGCACCCCGACCATCATGAGGCCATGACGGCAGGTGCGGGTCAACGTCTTGCGAAGGCGGATCACCTCCTTGCAGAAGTTCCAGTGGACTTCACGGCACTTGTGCAGCTCAACCCCTTTCTGGTTGCAGCAGATCCCCAAGGTGCTGACCAGGCTATCGCCGGTCAATCCCTTGATCTCGATGGAGATCGAAAGCAGACTGGAGAGACTGCACAGAAAATGCTCGTAGCCGGAAAAATTGTTTGTCGTCATGGCCATAGTGCCATTACGAAACATTGGACACTCCTATTCTCAGCTCTTCTGAGTCCTATACCGCCTGTCCTTCCAGGAGGTACTGATCGATCAGCTTCAGGATCTTCCTCGGACTGAAGGGTTTCTCGACAAAAACGGTATTTCCCATCTCCTCCGCCCAGGTCCGGTTGGAACGGTCGATCCCGGAGGTCATGACGATCGTCAGAAAGGGGTGCTCCTGCTGATGGTGATGCATCATCCGGCAGAGGTCCCTGCCGTCCATCTGGGGCATATTGATATCGGTGACGACGGCCACGGGATTCACGTTCTGAATTTTTTCCCAGGCGTCCATCCCGTTGATCGCCGGGATCACCCCGTAACCGGCATGTTCCAGCTTCATCTTTAAAATACGAAGAATGTAGGGTTCATCATCGACAATCAGCACCGTCCCTTTTTCGTTCATCGCTTCTCCTTCAGTTCATCATTTCTCAGGTTGTCTCCCTGCGTTCTCACCGGCTCGCCAGCACACTGAGCCCCCCTTCATACCCTTTTACCCGCGTGTTCTCCTCCACGGGGAGATGGAGGGTAAAACGGGTCCCCTCCCCGAGCCGGCTTGCCACGGCGATCTCTCCGTTATGGAGATGGACAATCTCCCGGCAAAGGGCCAGGCCGAGACCGTTGCCCGTATGGGCCTTGATCCTTTCATCGGCGGAGCGGAAAAACTTGTCGAAGATCCGGGGAAGTTCTTCTTCCGAAATCCCGTACCCCGTATCACTGACCTCGATCTTGAGTTGATGGTCCTCCTCTTCGGCCCGGAAGGTCACCGTTCCCTCCGAGGAAGTGTACTTGACGGCATTGGTCAAAAGATTCAGGATCGCCACTCGAAGGAGTTCCTTGTCGACCATGAGGGGGGAAAGCTTGTCGGGCAGGACGGTCTCGAACTGGACCCCCTTGCTCACCACCTGGGAGTCGATCGACCGGGCGATATCTCCGAAAAATTCCAGCGGTTTCAGCCGGTCCTTCTGCAGCATGAGGCTTCCCATCTCGATCTTGGAGATGTTGAGAAGATTCTCGATCAGCCGGGCCAGACGGTCGGCCTCTTCATTGATGATGTTGTAGAAATCCCGGCGGGTCTCTTCGTCATTCACTTCATCGTCCGTCAGCATCTCCACGTATGACTTGATCGTCGTCAGGGGGGTCCGAAGTTCGTGGGAGACGTGGGCGATGAAATCACTCTGGTTCTGCTCCGCCATCTTCTGGGCCGTCACATCCCGGACCACCAGCATCACCCCCTGAGGCTTTTCGCCGGAGACAGCAACGGGAACGAGGGAGAAACGGAGCCACACCTCTCCCCGGCTTCGCTGCAGTGGGAGTTCCAGGGACCGGCGCGTGAAACGGTCGCCGCGATGCTGCTCCCGGTTGAACAGTTCTCGAAGGGCGGCTTCCTCGAAGCAATCCTCCAGGGACTTACCCAGGACCTTCTCCCGGGAGATCTCCATGAGCTTTTCCATCTCCCCGTTCGCGAAGATGACATTCCCCGAGGCACTGGCGGCCAGGACCCCGTCCCCCAGATTTTCTACCATCCCCTCGATCCGTTTCTTCTCATAGGAGAGGACCCGGTTTTGGACCTCTATCTCGTCATGGGAGCGATGCAATTCTTCATAGCGCTCCCGCATCGAGGCAATGGCACTGTTGAAACGCTCCACCAGTTCTTCCACACCCCGATTCCCCTTCACATCGACTTGCTTAAACTCGTTATGCTCCAGCAAGGATTTCAGTTCGTCATTGAGAGAGACGATGGGACGGAGGGAGTTTCGCATGAGATAGTAGAAAATCGGCACCAGGATGAAGACCAGGATCGACACGACGGAGAAGACACGGATATCCCCTTCGGAGACAATGGGATTGACCGATGGCGAAAACCCGAGACGCACCACCCCGGTCTTTTCACCCTGCCGGAAGATGGGCTGAGTGAACTCGTAGATCCGGTTTCCCGTGATTTCATCTTCATAGCTCTGCTGCAGTGGATTGTTGGACGACAGGGCCCGCTGGGAAAGGGAATCACTGAGGAAGGTCCCCACGAGGGCGGAATCGGAATGGGCCAGGACCCGCCCCTTCGGATCAGTGACCATCCCGTAGACCCAGCCGTTTCCCGCACCGAGAAAGTCGATGATCCCCAGGAACTTTCCTACCTCCTGTTCCCGTTCAGCAACACCATCTTCCAGTTCCCTTTCGGCATAGGCCGCCACCATTCCCGTCAGGGTCCGTCCATCGGCCAACATGATCTTCAACCGCTTCTGCTGATTCGAAAAGACCAGGAGTGAAATGATCAGGCCGATCACCACCAGGGAGACCCCGATGACGATAAGACCGACCTTCTGCGTCAGATCACCTTTCTGAATCAACCCTGTAGAGACGTGCGCCTTTGTCTCAGACATAAGAATTCTTACCTCTTATTTATGATATTAAAGGAACCGGATTACTCTTGTTTCATTGCGTCTTTCCATCTTCCGTCATATCGGCAATCATCACAAAACACTTGAATTAAAAAGGGTTATCCTTCCAGAAGGACAGGACAGGCAATCTGCAATTCAGGGAAATAGAATTTTATTTTTTGAAATCGGCGCATATTTCACACAAGGATCATGAAAAAAGACGGAGCATCCGCCCTTTCAAACAATATCGAGAAAAACAAAGAGAAAGGGCAATCTATATAAATTCGCCCTATAGAAAAATTATAACCTTGAACCCTGAAATTCGTCAATAAATTGCTGACGGGGATTTGGCTTTACAAAGTGGGGAGTTTTGAACAGAGAAAAGCAGGAGAGACAAAAACCTTACAAAGCTTTCACCATGAAGGGCATGAAGGAGAGGAAGAAGGCAAAGGCAAGATCAAAAACAAAAAGCATTCACCACGGAGATCACAGAGATCACGGAGAAAAGCAGGAGATAGAAAAAGCAAGATCAAGACCAAAAGTCAAAATCATTCACCACGGGGGACACGGAGAACACGGGGAAGTCAAAGTCAAAAGCAAGCATTCACCATGAAGAACATGAAGGTCATGAAGTAAAATAGTTTGGCACTCGACTCCGCTGGGTAAAAACCATACGCTACAAACTTCATGGTCTTCAAGACCTTCATGGTAAATGCTTTCTGATTTTGATTATGTTCTTTCCCCGTGTTCTCCGTGTTCCCCGTGGTCAAATGCTTTTGACTTTGACTTTCTCTTTGACACGATTTGATTTTCTCTGTGGTCTCTGCGCCTGGTTATAGCTTTTGATTTTTCATTCTTCCGTCTTGAGCCGCGGATCAAGGGCATCCCGCAGTCCTTCGCCTAAGAGATTGTAGCCTAAGGCGGTGATGAGGATGGCCAGCCCCGGGAAGATGGAGAGCCAGTGGGCGAAGTCGATATACTTGTAGCCGGAACTTAAGATATTGCCCCAGCTCGGCGTGGGAGGCTGGACGCCGAGGCCGAAAAAGCTCAGTGCCGATTCGGTAAGGATGGCGCCGGCGATGCCGAAGGTGGCCGAGACGAGGACGGGCGCCATGGCGTTGGGAAGGAGATGGCGGAAGATGATCCGGAAATCAGAGGCGCCGAAGGCCCGGGCTGCCAGGACGAATTCCTGTTCCTTGAGGGCGAGAAATTCCGCCCGGACGAGACGGGCTACCCCCATCCAGCCAGTAACCCCGATAATGATCATAATGTTCATCAGGCTCGGCTCCAACACGGCAATCACGGCCAGGATCAGAAAGAAGGTGGGAAAGCAGAGCATGATATCCACAAAACGCATGAGAACAGCATCGACCTTCCCGCCGTAGTAGCCGGCGACGGCGCCGAAGAAGATCCCGATCAGGGTCGCAATCCCCACCGCCACAAAACCGACGAGCATGGAGACCCGGGCGCCGTAAATCATCCGGCTCAAGACATCCCGTCCCGATTCGTCGGTCCCCATCCAGTGGGCGGCACCGGGGGGACTGAGAATATTTTCCACGTCAATTACGGCCGGGTCGTACCGGGAAAGGAGAGGGGCAAAAAGAGCCAGCACAAAAAGAAGGAGGATAATAACGGACCCGGCCATGGCCAGCTTGTTCTTTCGGAACCGGCGCCCGACGATCTGCAGATAGGATGCACTCCCTTTCATTGCGCCTCCTCCACCCGCACCCGCGGATCGGCAAAGGCGTAGGCAATATCAGCAACCAGGTTCCCCAAGAGGGTCAACAAAGCCCCGATAACAAGGATCCCCATGACCACCGGGTAATCCCGGGCCCAGGTGGCGTCGAGGAAGAGTTTTCCCATTCCCGGGATGGCGAAGATCTGCTCGAAGATGGCGCTCCCGCCGATGAGGCCGGGGATGGCCAGGCCGAGAATGGTGATGGTCGACATCAGGGCGTTCCGAAAGGCATGCTTATAGATGACCTTCCCTTCCGGCAGTCCCTTGGCCCGGGCCGTGCGGATATAGTCCTGGCGGACCACCTCGAGCATGCTGGAACGCATGTAGCGGGAGTATCCGGCCAGTCCGCCGAAACTGCTCACAAAGATGGGAAGGACCAGGTGACGCGCCCGATCCCAGAAGAGGGGCCAGAAAGTGAGCTGGTCGGCATGCATCGACTGAAGTCCGGAGATCGGCAGCCAGCCGAGCGAAACACCGAAGAGGATCATCAGCAAAAGGGCCAGCCAGAAGGTCGGCATGGCAAAACCGACAAAAACGAGGACCGTCGTCGCCTTGTCAAAGAAGGAATACTGTTTTGTGGCGGAGAGGATCCCGATCGGCACGGCCACCGCCAGGATCAGGATCATCGAGAGAACATTGATCAGGATCGTAATGGGAAGGCGTTCCCGGATCTTGACGAGGACCGATCGTCCGTCGGTAAAGGATCGCCCGAGATCCATCACCGCCAACCGGGTGACCCAGTGCACATACTGGACGGGAAGGGGTTTATCGAGGCCGTAGATTTTTTTCAGGTTCTCTTTGGCTTGGGCCGAGGCCTTCGGGTTGAGTTCGGTGATGGAATCTGTAGGGCTCCCCGGCGCCAGGTGAATGACAATAAAGGTGATCACGGTGATCCCGAAGAGCATCGGTACTAACAAAAGAATGCGCTTCAACAGAAATGCCGCCATGATCGTTGCTTCTCCTTTGCTCCTCTATCCCTATTGTTCTTGCTTTTCTCTGCACCCTGCGGTGAATTGCTTTCCGCTTTCGTCTTTCAAAATCCCCCCTATCCCCCCTTTTTAACAAAGGGGGGGAATCCATTGATCTTGATTTCTCCGTGTCCCCCGTGTTCCCCGTGGTCAACTTCTTTTGACTTTGAACTTGCCTTGTCCATGTTCTGCTTTTCTCTGTGCTCCGTGGTGATTGTTTTTGGCTTTGCCCCTTTGTGCCTCTGCCCCTTGCTTTCTATCAGGAACCATAATGCAACTCTTCCCTTTGATTCAAGGGAAAAATAATAATTGTTTACAGATTCCGGAGGCTGTGATGTAATTTATAGGTAGACCCAATTCACAGAAATGCAAGAACCGGATGG
>CAYQVN010000068.1:0-9071 GCA_964420895.1 uncultured Nitrospirota bacterium
AAAGGGTTTCATCTTGTCCGTAATTCTCGAAGTCAAGGGACTTACAAAATATTTTCCCATCCACCGGGGGTTCTTCAGCCGGGGGGAACAGAAGGTCCGGGCTGTTGACGGGGTGGATCTTACCCTGGACGAGGGACAGACCCTGGGCCTGGTCGGGGAATCGGGATGCGGAAAATCGACGGCCGGAAAGTGTATTCTCCGTCTGATACAGCCCACGGGCGGGGAAGTCTTCTTCCGGAATGAAGATCTCCTAAAAAAAAGCCACAGTCAGATGCGGAAGATCCGTTCCGAAATGCAGATTATCTTTCAGGATCCCTTCGCTTCCCTCAATCCGAGGATGACTGTGGGGCAGACCGTGGAGGAGTCGATCCTGATCAACATGGATCTGAAAAGGAAAGAGCGCATCGAGCAGGTCATCGGGCTCCTGCAGGACGTGGGTTTATCCGCGGAAGACTATAACAAGTACCCCCATGAATTCAGCGGGGGACAGCGGCAGCGGGTCGGGATTGCCCGGGCCCTGGCGGTCCATCCCAAGATCATTGTAGCCGATGAGCCCGTTTCCGCCCTTGATGTTTCGATCCGGGCGCAGGTGCTGAACCTTCTCCAGGACTTGAAAGAACGTTACCAGCTCACCTATCTGTTCATCTCCCATGACCTGAGTGTGGTGGAATATCTCTGTGACCGTGTGGCGGTGATGTACCTCGGAAAGATCATGGAGGTGGCCGACCGGGAGGATCTCTATGGGGAGCCGTTACATCCCTATACGAAGGCCCTCCTCTCGGCGGTTCCCGTGCCGGACCCGACAATAAAAAGAGAACGGATCCCCCTCACCGGAGAGATCCCCACGGCTTCCGCCCCGCCTTCGGGCTGTCTTTTCCACACCCGGTGTCCCGAACGATTTGAGCCCTGTGACAAGGTTGTCCCCCCCCTGGTGTCCCAGGGGAAAAACCGGCAGGTCCGTTGTTTGCTCTATCAGTCTGATTAAGATTAAGAGTAAGATTACGATGAAGATAAAGGCAGTCTGACCTATTCTCCCCATTTTTCATTGTAGACTATCTCGTTAAGTTTTTTTCTTCCCCGGTCGGGGGGGGATTCATCGGGGTAGCCGAGGGGGGTCATAGCGACGACCCGCCAGGGATCGGGGATGTCGAGGAGGTTTTTGACCTTTTCTTCATCGAAAGCGCCGATCCAGCAGGTTCCCAGACCTTCCGCCGTGGCGGCAAGCATCATATGCTCCAGGGCGATGGTCACGTCGATGGCAAAGGTCTTCATGTAGTTTCCCTGCCGCTGGTAACACTCCTTCTCATTTCCGCAGGCGACGATGATCACGTCGCCCATGCCCAGGTGGGTGTGCTTCCCACCCCGGGTGCATTCGACCAGTTCCATCTTGGTCACCGGTTCGCGAATCACCAAGAACCGCCAGGGTTGAAGGTTGACCGCCGAGGGGGCGAGTCTTCCCGCATCAAGAATCCTTGTCAGGACCTCTTCTGGAATGGTTTTGTCAATAAATCTTCTGATGCTGCGCCGTTTTTTGATGGATTCATGAAGTTCCATGTATGTCTGCTCGTGGTAAAGGGCAGGGTAAACAGGATCTTTTCGCCGGTGAAGGGGAGAGGAGATCTCCGCAAAGAAACTTTTTACGATGCCGTCAAAATTTTGTTTGATCTTCCGGGTGCTTTGAATTATCATATTATCTGAATGTAACTTCCCGGTCAATTCTTTCGTATCATATTTTTTTGTCCTTCCCGATGATGTCCCGGATGAAGGGCGGCTCTTTTCGTTTGAAGTTGCATGATCTCTCATACCATAGAGATATCTTTACACTCCCCTCGATGGGATCAGGGGTAAAGTGAAATTCAAAGAAGGAATCGGATGAACCAGCGGGCCTTATATATCGCCTTGAATGCCCTTTCGGGGATTACGCCTCGAGCCTTCTGGAGGGCTCTGCAGAGAAGCGGTGATATGAAGCGGATCTTTTCCTGTCCCGAGGAAGAACTCCTCGCTTTCGGATTGACGAAGGAGATGGCCCGCCGTGTCCGGGAATGTGACCCTGAAAAGACGGTCCAGGCCGAGGAGGAGAAGGTCCTTCAAGCGGGTGGCAGGATCGTCGTCTGGGAAGATGAAGATTACCCCCCCTCCCTGAAGGAAATCTCCGATGCTCCGCCCGTTTTATATGTTGCCGGGGAGTTGAAAAAGTCCGATCGCATCGCCCTGGCCGTTGTCGGTTCGCGTTCCGCAACGACCCAGGGACGGCTGAATGCAGAAAAGATCGCCTCCCGTCTGGCCGGGTTGGGAATGACCATCGTCAGCGGCCTCGCCATGGGGGTCGATGCATGGTCTCACAAAGGCGCCCTCAAGGCGGGGGGGCGGACCCTGGCCGTTCTCGGCTGCGGTCTTGACTATCCTTACCCCCGGATCAACGGGGAGCTGAAAGAGAAAATTGTGAAACAGGGGGCCCTGATCAGCGAGTTTCCCATGGGCACTCCCCCCATCCCCTACAACTTTCCACGGCGCAACCGGATCATCAGCGGGCTGGCATTGGGAACACTTGTGGTGGAGGCGACCCAGAAAAGCGGTTCATTGATTACGGCCAAATTTGCTCTGGAACAGGGACGTGAGGTTTTCGCCATCCCCGGGAATATTCGCACCCCCCAGAGCGAGGGAGCCAATCTGCTGATCCAGAAAGGGGCCAAACTGGTCCAGACCATGGAGGATATCCTGGTGGAATTTCCCGCAGAGGTCAATGATTACCTGGCGGTGGTCGGAAAGTCGCCTCAATTGCAGGAAGTGCCGGAAGTGAGGGAGGAATTCCTTTTATTGGGATTGATTCAGGACGAACCGGTACATATCGACGTTCTGATGGGGAAGACCCCCTTTTCGGCGGCGGCGATCTCCTCAATGCTGATGAAAATGGAACTCAAGGGACTGGTCAGGCAGCATCCGGGGAAACGCTATACCCGCGTATGATGTAAAAGAAGCAATCATCTGTCCCGTTTGCAAAGGGATCGATTCTTGGAGTAGAATAAGACAGAATTTTCACGGAGGGTTATATGGCAAAATCACTGGTGATTGTGGAGTCACCTTCAAAAGCAAAGACGATCAACAAGTTTCTGGGAAAGAATTATAAGGTCGTCGCCTCGGTAGGACATGTCCGGGACCTTCCGAAGAAGGAACTCGGTGTCGATGTGGAGAAAGATTTTGAACCGAAATATGTCACCATCCGGGGGAAGGGGAAGGTCTTAAGCGAGATCCGGAGCGCTGCCAAGACGGCGGATGCCGTTTACCTGGCTCCTGACTTCGACCGGGAGGGGGAGGCCATTGCCTGGCATCTTGCCAACGCCCTGGGAGACCGGGCCAAAGAGATCTACCGGGTGGTCTTTAATGAGATTACCAAAAAGGCGATTACTGATGCCTTCAAGGACCCGGGCCGGATCGATGAGAATCGTGTCAATGCACAGCAGGCGCGGCGGATACTCGACCGTGTGGTGGGCTATAAAATTTCCCCCCTCCTTTGGGACAAGGTCCGACGGGGCCTTTCGGCCGGGCGTGTCCAGTCCGTGGCCGTGCGACTGGTCTGTGAACGGGAGGCCGAGGTCCAGGCCTTCAAACCGGTGGAATACTGGTCGATCACGGCGGAACTGGAAGGGGGCGCCCCGCCTCCCTTTGAGGCCAAGCTGCACAAGATCAAGGGGAAAAAGGCGGAGATCCATAATCAGGAAGAGAGTGAACGAATTCTCGAGGCGATCCGCGACAAGGAATTCCGGGTTACGAAGATTGCCAGGAAACAGAAGAAGCGAAATCCCGTTGCCCCCTACACGACGAGCAAGCTCCAGATGGATGCTTCCCGGAAACTCGGGTTTTCGGCGAAGAAGACCATGATGATTGCCCAGAAACTCTATGAGGGGATGTCCGTCGGTGAAGAAGGAAGTGTGGGACTCATCACCTACATGCGGACCGATTCCACCCGGGTCTCGAATGAAGCGATCGATGAGGTGCGGGGGCTGGTGCAGGAGAAGTTCGGACCCGACTATCTGCCGGAAAAACCCCGGGTCTATGCCAAAGGGAAAAAGGCCCAGGATGCCCATGAGGCGATCCGGCCGACTTCTTCCCTGCGGGAACCGGCGAAGATTCAGCCCGATCTCGAACGGGATGCCTTCCGGCTCTATCAGCTCATCTGGAACCGCTTTGTGGCCAGTCAGATGAATCCGGCCATCCTCGATACGATCTCCGTCGATATCAATGTGGGGGATTATACCTTCCGGGGGACCGGTTCGACGATCCGCTTCAAGGGGTTCATGACCCTCTACCTGGAAGGGACGGAAGAGGGGGAAGCCCTCGAAGGGGAAAAGATCCTGCCGCCCCTCAAGGAAGAAGAGGTCCTTGCCGTCAAAAAGATCGATCCAAAACAGCACTTTACCCAGCCGCCTCCCCGTTACAGTGAGGCGACCCTCGTGAAGGACCTCGAGGAGAAGGGAATCGGACGCCCCAGTACCTATGCCGCGATCCTCAGCACCATCCAGGACCGGAAATATGTGGAACTGCGGGAAAAACGTTTTCATCCTACCCCCCTGGGGGTCCTCGTCAACAGCCTGTTAGTAGAGAGCTTCCCCGATATCCTCAACGTGGAGTTTACGGCCAACATGGAAGGGGAACTCGACCGGATTGAGGAGGGCAACGCCGACTGGAAGGTGACGTTGAAGGTGTTTTACGAGAAATTCGTCGCCGACCTGGAAAAGGCGAAAGTCACCATGCGGGATGTGAAGAAGGATGTCGAGGAGACCGATATCGACTGCGAAAAATGCGGCGGGAAAATGGTGATCAAGTGGGGTTACAACGGCGAATTTCTCGCCTGTTCCACCTATCCAGACTGCAAGAATACGAAGGATTTTCTCCGGGACGACAATGGTGAGATTCGGATGATGGAGGTGGAAAAGACCGAGGAGGTCTGTCCGAAGTGCGGCGCTGAAATGGTGGTCAAGAAGGGGCGTTACGGAGAGTTTCTTGCCTGCACGAAGTATCCTGATTGCAAGACGACCCGCCGGATGGTGCAGGATGAGACGGGAAAAATCAAGGCCGCCGAAGAAGAGAAAACCGACGAGGTCTGTGAAAAATGCGGCAGCCCCATGACCGTCCGCCACGGCCGTTACGGGAAATTCCTCGGTTGCAGCGGGTACCCGAAGTGCAAGAACATCAAACCGATCAGTATCGGCGTCGACTGTCCCGAAGAGAGTTGCGATGGCTTTGTCGTGCAGAAGATGTTCAAGGGACGGACCTTTTACGGTTGCAGCAACTATCCCAAATGCAAATTCAACAGCAAACAGCGGCCCATCAATGAGCCCTGCCCCGATTGTAAAAATGCTTTCCTTGTGGAACGCTTCCGCAAGGAAGGAGAGGAATACCACAAATTCATCGGCTGCCCCAACAAGGAGTGTGACTATGCACGGGAAGTCGAGGAAGTGGCGGTCAAAGGATGACGGCTCCGTAAAAAGTCCGAATGTGTTAAATCCGATTTTTTACCAGTCGATTTGTTTTGGCTGATTGCTGAAAGCTGTGCGCTATGGAAAAACAATCCTCTCCTGAACTTACGATCATCGGTGGCGGCCTGGCTGGATGCGAAGCCGCCTGGCAGGCCGCCCGGCGGGGTGTCTCGGTCCATCTCTATGAGATGCGCCCCGGCCGTTTTACCCCCGCCCACAAGACGGATCGTCTGGCCGAGCTGGTCTGCAGTAATTCCCTCCGTTCTGCCGACATGTCAAACGCCGTCGGCCTCCTGAAGGAAGAACTCCGCCGGGGCGGTTCTCTCATCATGGAGGCGGCCGATCTCCATTCCGTCCCCGCTGGATCCGCCCTGGCCGTGGACCGCGAAAAATTCGCCGCCCACATCACCGATGCCGTCACCGGCCATCCCGATATCCACGTGACCCGGGCAGAGATGACGGGGATCCCCGAAAAGGGAGTGACGATCCTCGCCACCGGCCCCCTCACCTCCGACTGGATGGCGGAGTCCATCGCTCGATTCAGCAGCTCGACCCATCTTCATTTCTATGATGCCATCGCCCCGATCCTGGAGGCGGAATCGATCGACCGCTCCGTCGTCTTTGCCGCCTCGCGATATGACAAGGGGGGCGCCGACTATCTCAACTGCCCCATGGACCGCGAGGAATACGATCGGTTCTATGAGGCCCTTATGGCCGGCGACAAGGTCCCGGCCGAGGCCTTCGAGGAGCCGAAGTATTTCGAAGGGTGCATGCCGATCGAGGTCCTGGCCGAGCGGGGACGGGAGACCCCCCTTTTCGGCCCCATGAAGCCCGTCGGTCTCATCGATCCCCGAACGGGCAAACAGCCCCATGCCGTGATCCAGCTTCGCAAGGAGAACCGGGAAGGGACGGCCTACAACATGGTCGGGTTCCAGACGAAACTGAAATACCCCGAACAGGACCGGATCTTCCGGATGATCCCTGGGCTTGCGAAGGTAGAATTCCTCCGCTACGGGAGCGTCCACCGGAACACCTTCGTCGACGGGCCGCGGGTCCTGACGAAGAGCCTCCAGTTTCAGCAGCGTCCGGAGATCTTTCTGGCCGGCCAGATCACCGGAGTGGAAGGCTACGTGGAATCGACGGCCATGGGATGGCTGGCCGGTCTCTTTGCTGTCCACTGGTTGGCCGACCGCCCGATCCCCCTTCCTCCCCCGACGACGGCCCATGGTGCCCTGATTTCCCATGTGACGAATCTTGAGTCCGCAAAATTCCAGCCCTCCAACGTGAACTGGTCCCTCTTCCCTGGTCTTCCGGAAAAGATCCGTGCCCGCCGCCTGCGACGGGAAAAACTGTCGGAACGGGCCCTGAACGACTGGGTTCTGTACTTGAAGGAGGCCGTGAGATGAGATCGGAGCCTCCTCCCGAAAAGGGGCCTTTCGATGATCTGATCACTGCCTTTGAAGGGTATCTGCAGGACGAAAAAAATGTCTCTCCCCACACCCTCAGGAATTACATCAGCGACCTGAAGCAGTTTGCCTCTTTTCTGCAACACCGCAAATTTGATTCCGCCGGTCTTGCCGGGGTTGATAACCGGGTCATCCGGCACTATCTTGCCTCCCTCCACCAGAAACAACTGAAAAAATCCTCTATGGGCAGAAAGCTCGCGAGTCTGCGGGCCTTCTTCCGCTTCCTCCACCGGGAACGGGTGATTGAGGCCAACCCGGCCAAAGTGGTCTCCACTCCCAAGGCAGGCAAGAGGCACCCACAATTTCTGACCGTCGATGATGTCTTCCGACTGATGGAAGTTCCCGACACAAAGACCCTGGCGGGAGCGAGGGACCGGGCGATCCTGGAGGTCTTTTATTCCTCCGGCGTCCGGATCAGCGAACTGGCCGGACTCAACGAGGAGTCCGTCGATCTTTCCATCGGCCTGATGAAAGTGATTGGGAAGGGACGGAAGGAGCGGATCGTAACCCTCGGCTCCCATGCCGTTAATGCCGTGCAGGACTATCTGACGAAAAAAGGGGAGGCAATGAAGGACGACGCTGTGAGGGAGGGGAACAGGACGCCCCTTTTTCTCAACCGCTTCGGCAACCGCCTCGGTGTGCGGGGGATCCGGAATGTGGTTGCCAAGGCCGTCGGTCAGGCCGCCCTCTCCCAACCGGTCTCCCCCCACGGACTGCGCCACTCCTTCGCCACCCATCTCTTGGACGGCGGTGCGGACCTGCGTTCCATCCAGGAACTCTTAGGCCATGTCAGCCTCTCCACCACCCAGAAGTACACCCACCTGAGCATGGGAAAACTGATGGAGGTCTACGATCAGGCCCATCCCAAGGCAAGAAAAAAGAAATAATCAAAACCTCAAGCATGGGGTCAGACATTGATAATTGGTTATTGACAGCGCAATCGGATTTTGTTATTGGTATTCGTATGGCTCGAAAACCACGGATTCAATTTTCAGGTGCCTTCTATCATGTCTTTGCCAGGGGAAACCACCGGCAGGAGATTTTTCATGATGAAGATGATTTCCAGCAATACCTGAAACGCCTGATTTCTTATCAGCAACGCTATCACTTTACACTCTATGCCTATGTATTGATGCCGAACCATGTTCATCTTTTGCTCGAACAAGGGGAGACGCCCTTGTCGAAGATTATGCAGGGGCTTCAGCAGAGTTTTACCCTTTACTACAATAAACGCTATGGAAAATCAGGGCATCTATTTCAGGGACGTTACAAGGCTATCCTCTGTGACCGAGATGCCTACTTGTTAGAACTCGTTCGCTACATTCACCTGAATTCGGTCCGGGCGGGGATTGTCAAACGGCCGGAGGACTATCCTTGGAGTAGTCATCGAAAGTATCTCACCGGGAGATCCTTGCCTTGGCTTGACGTTGAAATGCTTCTGGGGATGCTGGCTGAAACGAAGAAGAAAGCCCTTTCCAGGTATCGGGATTTTATCCATGCTGTTCTCGATAACGGGTCCGCTGAAGATTTTTACCAGGTGAGAGAACAGCGATATCTTGGAGACGACCGGTTTGTTGCAAAAACCGAGAAACGCTTGAGTTCGGAGAGTCCCAGGGACTTTCCCGTTGAACTCGATTTGAAGCATCTTCTCGATCTGATCAGCAACGTCTTTGAAGTGCCTGTCGCAAGAATTATGGATCATACGCGAAGCAGAGATGCTGCACTTTGCAGGGCTGTTACGGCCTATCTTGCAAGAGAGGTTGGAGACATTCCACTGAAGAATGTGGCGGAATATTTTAAGCGGGATTCCTCGAGTTTAAGTCAAGGGTTGAGAAAGGTTGCGTTGCGGTTGAACAGGGATCGGGAATTTGCGAAAAAACTCGGCAGGGTGGTCAAGGAAGTTCGACGCCGGTAAAATAACCAATTATCAATGTCTGACCCCCAGTGGGTGTTTTTCAGGAACAAGTATTTACGTCTGTTGTGTGCTCAGGTCTTCCGCCGCCGTTCGGGTCACTAATAAAAAGCTGATGAGCAGAATCCCCGCCCCCAGGATGCCCGGCATCCAGAGGAGGAGCGGCACCCCGCCGTAGATGAAGCAGGAAAAGCCGATGATCCATCCTGCGATGAA
>CAYQVN010000069.1:0-3434 GCA_964420895.1 uncultured Nitrospirota bacterium
GCTGCGAATTCCGGCCGCTCAATAGGCGAGAGTCGGCTTTGCCGGATCGAGTTCGTTGATCCTGTCGGAAAGGTCCCCCAGGGGGATCAGTTCAGCGCCGGGGAGGTGTTCCCTTTCGTATTCACCGGGCTGTCGGACATCGACCAGCTGAAGTTCTCCGGGGGCGGAACGGTCGAGAAATTCCTTCAACTGCTCTACCGTCCAGGAGGAAACTGGTTTGAAATAATCAAAGACGGACATGATCTACTCCCTGCTTTGATGGTTTCACGGCGACGGCCTAATCGAAGTCGTCAGTGGTCTCTTTCGCCGGAGACCTGAAAGGTCCTCATGAACTTGCTGTCGATCCGGTTCTTGAGCCAGAAAGCGGTACGGCCGGAAAAGATGCGTTGTCCTTTCCAGAAGATCCCCTTTCCATTGCCGAGGTTAAAGATGAGAAGATAGCTTTTCTGCGGGACGAAGGACTCCATTTCTCCCCCCTCGAGAGCAGCCATAAGGTTGTGATAGAGGACCGGGTTCTGCCGGACGGCGTAGACTCCGACCTTGTCGAGGGGATGCCCCGCAAGGGAGATGCAGTCGCCGCCGCCGAAGAGCTCCGGATAATCGGGGCACTGCAGGAGATTGTTGACCTGGAGGCCGCCGTCGGGCCCGGTGGGAAGGCCTGAGTCGGCGAAGAGGGGAGAGGAACGAACACCGAGGGCCAGAAGAACCAGGTCAAAGGGAATGCGTCTATCATCCTCCAGAATTGCTTCCCCCCGTTCGAAGGACCGTACCCGAACTCCTTCCACAACGTTGATCTGCCGTTCAGCAAAGGAGTTCAGTGTCAGGCGTCGTACCCGTTCCGGGAAGGCAGGAAGCAACCGGTGTCCCGCGAGAAGGGTGATCTGCGCAGATCCTCCCTGCTGCCGGACCAGCCGTTGGAGGTTTCCCGTCACTTCCAGACCGGCCGCGCCGCCGCCGACGACGACAAAGTGGGGGACACCCAGAGAGAGATGATTTAAGACCCGCTGTTTTGCCTTGAGCAGATTCAGGATCGGTTTGACGGGGAACATCTCTTCCGTCACCCCTTGCAGGGAATTCAGCGGGACATGACTTCCCGTATTAAAGGAGGCAACATCGTAGCCGATTTCGCCGCCGGAGGTCAGAATGAGTCTTTTCGCCTGGGGATCGACCCGGACGACCTCTCCCTCGACGAACTCCCCGCCACGGTCTTCCACCATCTTGCGGACATGGAAGCGGATCTCTTCGGGACGATAGATGCCGGAGAACATCCCCGGCCCCATGCCGGAATAGTAGTGAAAGGGGGATCGGTTGATCAGCGTCACCTGGTGACCCCGGGAGACATAATCATCCAGGTGGAGCATGACGGTCATGTGAGCATGTCCGCCACCGACCAGGACCAGATGTTTGGTAGTTCGGCTCATCCTATCCAGCTCATTTCAGAAGGGTAGAGGTTATTGAAAGACCAGTTTACCGCCCAGGTATCCTGCGACGCTGACACAGGCGAGTACAAAAAAATTCAGCGCCACATAGAGAATGGACAGGCCCGATAGAGATGAGAGAAGGTCGGGATGAAGATAACGGATCAGGCAGGCGAGGGCGCCTCCAAGGATCGCAAGAATCCCGGAGGTCAGCTTCTTTTTGAACACAGGCACCCAGGCACCCCGGTAATGTTTCTTCCAGTCGAACAGTCCCGTTCCCAGGGCCAGGGCAGAGCCGAGGGTCCCCACAATCAGGGTATAGAAGGCGACAATCTCCATGTGGGGATCACGGGTGAGAAAGAAAAGGAAAAGAAAAAAGATCGAAACGGGGATCAAGCCGTTGGAAAAATGAACGGCGATCGGATGAGGATGAATCTTGATGGTGGCCATCTTCGCTATTGATCCTTCCTGCGCAGTTTTTCGATCCGTTTCCGGGTTAGCTCAAAGCGGTTTTTCATCATCTTGAGATGTTGCAGTTCAAATTTTGCCAGATCAAGAAGGACCTTTTTCTCGGCCTCCTCGGAAACCGAATCGGCAGCGTTCATGTAGAAATCGTAGGCAGCCTGCTCGCGCCGTTCCGCAATAGCATAAACCTCAAGAATTTTTTCCAGGTCATGGATCTCTTTCTTCATCATGATACTCCCGGTCCGGCTGAGTAATGTGAAATTTCGTTGAGAAGTTTCTGAAAAGCTACAACATCTTTGAGACTATGTCAAACCGGGTAACTCTCAAGAACCCTTTGAGCGAGGATGGAAGGGGATGAGGACAATCAACAACCCGGCCCAATTGAACAAATACGCAAGTTAACATAATATATCTTATCAGAAGTTATATAGAATCATTTTAAACCCCCGGAGATAATACATGAGAATTTAGATGAGGTATTTTAGATTTACTTTGGTGTTTTGTTTCAAGATGTTATGAAGTATTGTTAATTCTTATTCAAGATGTTTTAAAATCAGAGAACTTTTTCTTTTGTCAGACCTTCCTCAGTCATCTGAAGCAGTTGGTTGATCGCCTCCTCCCGGCTGCGATATTCCCCCAGGTCGATCCACTGAATCCGTTTTTCCGCCTGGAACCAGGTCATCTGTCGCTTTGCAAAGTGGCGAGTCTCTTTCTTGAGAAGTTCTATGGCATCCCTGAGCGGCTCTTTTCGAAGGATCACGGGAATGATTTCCTTGTACCCGAGACCCTGCATGGAGATGGCCTGTTCATGAACCCCCATGGCCAGAAGGCTTCTCACTTCGTCTACCAGTCCCTGCTGGACCATCCTATCGATTCTCTTTTCGATGACGGTGTAGAGTTTATTGCGGCTCATGGTGAGACCGAAGAAGAGAAACCGGTACTGTGATTCCAGGTGCGCTTTCTGTTCCTCCTGCAGTTCCGAGATCGGTCTGCCCGTGATCCGGTAGACCTCCAGCGCCCGGATCAGGCGCCGTTCATCATTGGGATGAATTTTACGTGCCGATTTCAGGTCGACCGATTTCAATTCATCGTAGAGGGCGTTACGCCCTTTTTCTGCAGCAAAATCTTTAAAGTAACTTCTGATCTTCGGGTCGGCTTCCGGACCGTCAAATAGTCCATTTGTCAGGGCCCGAATATAGAGACCGGTCCCGCCGACGACCAGCGGGACCTGCCCGGATGTGTGCATCCGATCGATAACGCCGCAGGCCTCCCGGCTATATTTTCCCACACTGAAAGGCTCAGCAGGATGGACGAAATCGACCAGGTGGTGATGTACCCGGCCCCTTTCCTGTTTCGTCGGTTTTCCCGTACCGATATCCATGTAACGGTAGATCTGCATCGAATCCGCACCAATGATCTCCGTACCCAGATGCTCCGCCAGTTCGATGGCAAAGGCGGTCTTGCCGATGGCGGTGGGACCGGCGAGAAAGAGGATCGGTTTGCGGTGATCTTTCATACGAAGCACTCCGAGACATTCCATGACAGGATATA
>CAYQVN010000069.1:3534-9050 GCA_964420895.1 uncultured Nitrospirota bacterium
CTGAACGCCTTTGTTATTGCCTTATCCGATCTTATCCTGTTGATCCTGTCGAAAGGCCTTTCCTACTTTGACTCTATCCTGTCCAAAAATATTTCAACTCCGCTTAAACCGTCGCAGGATTTCCTGCAGATCGATCCGGATCATCGTTGGCCGTCCATGTTCACAGGTATGGGGGGATTCGGTTTTGCTCAGGTCCTTCAGGAGGGTTTCCATCTCCTTCATTTGCATCGGCCGGTGTGCCTTGACGGCTGCGCGGCAGGAAAAAAGATGAATGACCTTCCCGATCTGCCGTTCCAATTCTTCAGCTTCTCCCAGGGTGTTGATCTCTTCAAGGAGTGCCCGAATCAGTTCCGCAATATCAATGTCGGTCACCCAGACAGGGACGCCCTTGATGGTAAAAGTACCGTGACCCAGATCGTCAATTTCGAGGCCGAGTCGGCAGAGAAAATCGAAATGCTCCTGGAGGAGAATCTCCTCTTGCGGGGAAAGGGAGAGATTGACAGGGATCAACAGGCGCTGGACGGGGACCTGTTCCAGTTCATATTGTTTCTTGAATGTTTCGTAGAGGATCCTTTCATGGGCGGCATGCTGATCCACGAGAAGCAACCCTTCCCGGTCCTGGGTAATGATAAAACTGTTATCGATCTGTCCCATCGGCACCAGCCGTTCTGTAAAAAGAGACTGCACGGCAGGAGTGGATGGCGCCACTGTCGGCCGGGTCTCCGGATGGGAGGCGGCAAAACTCACCTGAGAAGCCGAGTTACGTCCCGTCTCTGCGGTGATGGTAGTTCGTCTCTGAAAAGGGCGCTGTTCCCCTTGCTGATAATAGGAGGCCACGGCTTCCCTGACCCGTTCTTCCCGACCCGCAAAGTCCGGATAATCCGGCAGCGCCCTGTCGAGATTCCGGCCATAGTCCTGAACGGTTTTTCGAACGGCCTCCCGGACGAAGTTATGTATCCTCCGGATATCGGTGAAGCGAACCTCGCGTTTGGTCGGGTGAACGTTGACATCAACGAGGGACGGGTCAATGTCGAGAAAGAGATAGACAACGGGATGACGGCCTTTCATGAGGAGGGTTTCGTAAGCCTCATAGACGGCATGGCGAAGGGTTTTGTCGGAGACAGGTCGCCGGTTTACATAGAAATTCAGCGCTCTGCCGTTCGGCCTTGAATAGCCCGGGATGGAGACAAAACCGAAGAGATGCAGCCCTTCTACCCCCTCGTCCACCTCGGTGAGGTTTGCCTTCAGTTCCTTGCCGAAAAGGTGCCCTGCCCGTTCCAGCAGGGAATCGACAGCGGGCGACTTGATGAGGGTGCGCCCATTGTGGCGCAAGGTGAAATAGACATCGGGATGAGCAAGGGCGATCTCCGAGACGTTCCCGGTGATATGGGAGAGTTCCGTGGAATTTGATTTTAGAAATTTTCTGCGGGCCGGTGTATTCTGAAAGAGTTCCTCCACTTCGATAGTGGTCCCCTTCCCTCTTCCCACCGCGCGGACCTCCTCCACGGTGCCGTCCTTGAGAAAGATCTCGGTCCCCTCCGGCTGATTTCCATCGGCCGTTGTCAGATGGATGTTCGAGACGGAGGCAATACTCGGCAGGGCTTCCCCCCGGAACCCGAGAGAGGCGAGCTGTTCCAGGTCGGCAAATTTCCGGATCTTGCTGGTGGCATGCCGCTCAAAGGCGAGGAGGGCATCGTCCCGGTTCATTCCACAACCGTTATCCTGGATACGGATCAACTTTTTCCCTCCCTCGGCGATATCGATCCTGATGTCTGATGCGCCGGCATCGAGGGCGTTCTCCAGGAGTTCCTTGACGACGGAGGCGGGACGTTCCACGACTTCGCCGGCGGCGATTTTATTGATCAGGTCATCGGAAAGGAGTTGAATTTTTTTCATTCTGGCCTTTGTATCAGGGAATGGTTTCACCGGGCTGCCGGGTAGCTCCATCCACCAGTTGCGTCAAGGTGACCCCTCCCAGGTGGTCTTCCAGGGCGTTACGGCCCTGCTGAAAGAGATCCTGCAGGACCTGTTGTGCGGGGTCCTTCGGGAAGGGCGCGGCCAGGAGGATCTTGCCCCGGACCGCTTCGATGACCTGGGATGCCGTGATCCGTCCCGGATCTTTGGCCGGGACAAAGGCATCCCGCGACTCATCCAGGCGCCGGACCAGCCCCTGCCGGGCAAGATCGGTGAGCATCTTTTCCATCATGTCGTAGGTAACCCCAAGGGTTTGGGAGATCTCCAGGGTGTGAGGTGGTTCTTTCCCGGCACGGAAAGGACGTACGATTTCAATCATGGCGCGCAGGGCAAGATAGCCCCGGAAGTTTTCCGGCCTGAAGGCTCCCTTGGCCCCGGTCCGGTAGATCTCCGGATACTGCAGGACATAGGAGAATTCGGCGCCCAGCAGCACAATGATCCAGATCAGGAAGAGGTAGAGGAGAAAGGCGGGGATCGCCGCCAGGGCACCGTAGATCTTGCTGTACGAAGCGAAGTGTGTCACGTAAAGGCCGAACCCCCATTTCAGCGTCATAAAGAGGAGAGCACCGACGGCGGCCCCGCCGAAGGCAGAGACCGTCCCGACCCGGGTGAAAGGGAGCAGTTTGTAGAGCATGAAGAAGGCGAGTAATATCATGAGAAAAGGGATGAGGTAGACCAGTGAGGCCTTGATCAGCGGATAGGCCAATAAGGTCCCCAGTACCGGCAGGGATTTCAACTTTGCCGTCATGAAGAGGGAGAGACCGATCAGGATCGGCGCCAGCGTGAGGGCCATCCAGAAGGAGCTCACCTTGTCCCAGAGCGATCTTTGCTCCGTAACATGCCAGATCTCATTCAAGGATTTTTCCATAGTACTGATCATGGAATAGGCCGTCACAAAGAGGACCAGGGTCCCGACAGTGCTGAGGGTGGCGGCATTCGCGGAAAATTTATCGATGTTGTTCTGGATGGTCCGGAAGAGTTCCGCATTGGGAAAAAGATAGCGGCTGAGAAAAGTCTGGACCTCTTCCTCAGAGAGCTTCATCCGGCTGAACCAGGAAAAGGAGACCGCCATCAAAGGGACGATGGAGAGGATCGTGGTATAGGTGAGGGAGGAGGCCCGCAGGAGGCATCGGTCATGAATGAATTCCAGCCCGACATGGTAGCAAAGCCGGACCCGGCTCAAGAGCCAGGCGGGGAACTTGGAATATTCATCGATATCGAGGGTGAGGAGCCGCACCAGGAACTTCTGAATCCCCACCGTCTCCTTCTTGTTCATCGTTATGCTCCACTCACGGAAAGGTTGCCGATGAGCAGGCTGGGAGATCCCACGGAACCGTAGAATCGAAGATCGCTTCCCACCCCCTCAATCTTTTTCAGCAGGTCTATCAGATTCCCGGCGATGGCGCCGCCGCGGACCGGATGGGAGATGCGGCCCTTTTCCACCCAGAGCCCCGAGACACCGACGGAAAAGTCTCCTGAGATGGGATTGGCTGTATGCATGCCCATTACCTCGGTGACGATGAGGCCTTTTTCCATCGCCGGGAGCAGTTCTTCCGCTGTTCGGTCTCCGGCTTCGATATAGAGGTTGCTCGTACCGACATGTGGTGTCGAGGAATAGCCGCTCCGCATTCCGTTCCCGGTGGAGGCAACACTCGCCTTGGCGGCGGTATAGCTGTTGTGCAGGTATCCCTCAAGCACCCCGTCGCGGATCAGGTGTTTGCGTTGCATCGGCACGCCCTCATCATCAAAAGGCGCGGTGCCGGCGCCTCCCGGCAGGAGCCCGTCATCAATCAACTGTAGGGTAGAGGCAGCGATCGCCTCCCCTACCCTGTCCTTGAAAAGTGATTTGCCTTTCTGAACGGCATTGGCGGAAAAAGGAGCCGCCAGGACTTCGAGAAAACTGACCGCCGTCAGGGGGGTCAGAAGAACCGGGACCTTGCAGGTCGGCGCCGCTTTTGCGCCCAGAAGCTGCAGTGCATTTTCCGCCCCCCTTCTTCCGACTTCCCGGACATCGAGTTCCGAATAGATGCGATTAAAATCGGAATCCCAACCCATTTCCTGATGCTTTCCATCATCGGCCATCATCATGATACTCGCAGAGCAGGCAGTCCCGCTGCAGGAAAGATCCAACCCATGGGAATTGAGCAGTAAGACGGTATATTCCGAATCCCGGGTGGCTGCTTTACGAACGACCTTGATTCGCTTGTCCTGTTCTCGGGCAACCTGCTCAAGTGTCATGGCCCGTGCGATCTTCTCCTCCTCGGGGACCTCCGCCATGGCAGCGTCGAAGAGCTGGAGATCGGCGTCTGAGATGTTTGACGGAGCGGGAAGACGGTTGTAGATATCAGGTTCGGTAAACTCCGCGGCAGTTACGGCATTCTTGACCAGGGCATCGATTTCCGAACCATCGGATAAGGCCGCAAAGGCGAACCCGACACGGTCGTCCTGCATCACCCGCAGACCCGCTCCACAGGTGTTCGCTGAGACGAAGGCATCGATTTTCTGATCCTTGACTTCAATGGTCGTGGCACGTGAGGAGAGGAGATAAATCTCTGCGTTCTTAACCCCCTGCCCAAGTGTGCGGGACAGGATCTCCTTGCCGGTTTCAGAAAGGTTCATTGTTGTGCCTCATAGGAGGAATTGAGGAAAACAATATCGGTCAAACTTCAGGAATCACAGTCCCGGGTGAACCGGGACGCTACAAGAACTACCGCCGGGGATAAACCCCGCCGCTACAGGTTACTATAATCCAGGCCCGGCACACTCCGTAGCGCCCCCGTTTACCGGGGGCGGCCTTTTATTTTTCGATTTTCCAGTTCCAAATTTCCAATTTCTGTTTTCAAGACAATTTGTAGATCATCGCCACTTCATTGCAGTCGGGAAACTTGAAACATTTCACGCATTCCCCCCAAACCTTCTGGGGGAGGACATTCTTGTCGGCCTGTTGGAACCCGATCTTTTCAAAAAACCCCTCTTTGTCCGTCAGGGTGAAGACCTGATGAACCGCCAACTCCTCCGCCTCCTCCAGACAGGCCCGGGCCAGGCTGCTGCCGACGCCCTGCCCCTGGAATGCGGGCAGCACGGCCAGGGATTTAACTTCAGCAAGATCTTCCCAGACGATATGAAGGGCACAGACACCGACGATCTGTTCCCCCACCTGACAGACATGGAAGTCCCGGATATTGTCATAGAGCTCACTTAAGGAGCGGGAAAGCATCTCTCCTTCTTGAGCCGATTGGTTGATCAGCTTCTGGAGAGCGGGAACATCCATGAGCCGTGCCTTGCGAAGGAGAAAAGACTGTTTTGTCGTGGGAATATCTTTTTTCATAATCTTTTTTATCTATGCCTGCATTGTGAAAATGGACGGTCGTTTTTCCTTGACGGACTGTAAGAGATTCTCTATAGTACCTCAATCTTGGGACCTTAGCTCAGTCGGTAGAGCAGAGGACTGAAAATCCTCGTGTCCGCAGTTCGATTCTGCGAGGTCCCACCATTTTTGGAATTATACGGGATAGCCGTTGAGGAAATCAACGGCTATTTTT
>CAYQVN010000070.1:0-9017 GCA_964420895.1 uncultured Nitrospirota bacterium
CGCCCCGTGATCCGGTCCGGATTGAGAATCTCCTCTAACTCCGCGGAAGAAAGCAGATTCTTCTTCAAAATCAAATCCCGGATGGAGACGCCCGTCTTCTCCGATTCCTTGGCCAGTTCCGCCGCTGCGAGATAGCCGATGTGCGTGTTCAGGATCGTCGCCAGGCCGACACTTTTCTCAAAGTAGCCCCGACATCGTTCCGGATCCGCCGTGATCCCCTCGACACACCCTTTTGTGAAGGCAGGAAGATAATTCTTCAGAATCTCCATGGCGGACATCAAGTTGTGAATCATGACCGGCATCATTACATTCAGTTCCATCTGGCCCGCCTGGGAACCGAGGGTGACCACCAGGTCATGGCCCATCACCTGATAGCAGATCATGTTCAGGCATTCCGCCATGACGGGATTCACCTTGCCGGGCATGATGGAGGAGCCTGGCTGAACGGCCGGCAGCCGGATCTCCGCCAATCCCGTGCGGGGTCCCGAACTGAGCAGCCGGAAATCGTTGGCAATCCGTGTCAACTCCACGGCAAGATTTCGAAGAGCCGAGGAAAGAGCCGTCACGGCAGAACGGCTCTGCATCGCTTCCCTGAGATCCTCTGCTTCCCGGAAGGGGATCCCCGTGAAATCGGTGATCCGCCGGATCATCTCTGCCCGGTAGCCTTCCGGAACATTGAGTCCCGTCCCGGTAGCGCTCCCTCCGAGGGGAAGCTCCTGCAGTGCTTCTTCAGCCTCCTGCAGTTTATCTGCTCCCTTTTCCACCGCCTTTGCATAAGCGGCAAACTCCTGTCCGAGCGTCACCGGCACGGCGTCCTGAAGATGGGTCCGCCCCGATTTGATGATCCCGGAGAATTCGCTGCTCTTTTCCCGCAAGGCCCGAGCAAGATCGGACAACGCCGGGAGGAGTTCCCGTAGCAGAAGAAGGGCGGCGATGTGCATCGCCGTAGGAAAGGTGTCATTCGTCGACTGGGATTTGTTTACATGATCGTTGGGACTGACCCGTTGATAATTTCCCTTTTGATCCGCCAGGATCTCCAACGCCCGGTTGGCCAGTACCTCATTGACATTCATATTGAAGGAAGTTCCCGCGCCCGCCTGGAAGACATCGACGACGAATTGATCGGAAAGTTTCCCCGCAAGGACCTCATCGGCTGCGGAAATAACCGCCCGGGCGATCTCACCATCCAGCAGAGAGAGGGATTCATGGGTCAATGCGGCGGCCTTTTTAATGAACACGTAGGCCCGGACAAAAAGCGGATGAGCACGAAGCCCGCTGACAGGGAAGTTCTCCAGTGCACGGGCCGTTTGAATGCCGTAATAGACATCTGCAGGGATGTCTTTCACACCCAGAGAATCTTTTTCTTTTCGGGTCTTGCCTTTCAACAGTTTCAGCCTCCTTTTTGCCTCATCGTTATGCACGGCGGGCAATCATCTCAACCTTCCCTTCCCTGCCGTTGTCTTTTTCTTCATAAAGGAGAATTTCGAAGTCCCGGAAGGTCTCCCTCAATTCTCCCGGTTCCAGAAGATACGCGGGGTTCAGGTTGGGACGATAACGAAGTTCTTCCCGAGTATAGGTTCGGGTCAGGTAGATCCCCCCCTCTTTCAGCCCCTTTTTGATCTTTGGAAAAACTGCGCGATTGAGAAAATAGAAAGAGGTGATCAGATCAAAATGTTTTAGCGGAAGATCGAAATCCTCCACATCGGTCCGTTTAAAATCAACGGCCACACCGGCGGTACGCGCCCTTTCGCGGGCTCGTTCCAACCCTACCCCGGAAAGATCGATCGCAGTCACTTCAAATCCATTCCGGGCCATGGCGATAGCATTGTCACCCAGACCACAGGCAATGTCGAGAGACCGCCCCGCAGCAATCCCCGGCAGGCATCGTTCCAGAAAAGGATCCGCTTGAATTTCTTCAGGGGCAACCTTTTCGCTGTATTTACGGTCCCACCGCTGCTGGTCGGCGTAATTCACTCCCCCTCCTCCTGCAGCGCACGGACCAGACGGACGCCCAATGAATGGACCGCCTCCATTGCCCCCGGCGTCTTCTGAACATCTCCAGGATCTTCGATGGACATGGCAAAATATTCGTCGAGGTATTCCACTTCCAGGACATCAAACATCGATTTGATGGTCATCCGGGCGCCCTTGAAAACCACCGGTTTGTCATGACCGCCGGTAGCAAGAAAAAGCCCCTTGCGTATGCGTCCGGGATCGTTCGGAAAGAGCGGTTCTTTGAGGACATATTTGCGAGACCAGTAGCACTGGCATCGGTCGACGAGGATCTTCAGAAAAGCGGAGATATTCATGAAGTAGATGGGGGAAGCTACGATGATGCCATCGGCCGCCTCAAGCTTCGGGTAGATCTCCTGCATCTCGTCATCAACGATACAACGCCCCGTTTTCAGACAGTGTCCGCAATTGACGCAGGGAAGGAGTTTCCGGAAACGGGAGGCGATCAGTTTCTCCGTTTCCGCGCCCGCCTCTTCGGCGCCCCGAAGTGCCTCGTCGAGCAACGATTCCGAATTGGCGTGACGCCGCGGACTTCCAGAGAGGCCCAGGATATACAAGGATCGATCAACCTCCCTTCTGCTCCATCACCCCCCGGATCATGGCCATATGAGTATTTTCATCCTCGGCAAGATCCCGATAGAGAGAGGCGGCGCTTGGATCTTCGGAACGCTCCGCCAGGCGGAGATACAATTTCCGGGCGGCCTCTTCCTCCGCCAGCGCCACCTGAAGGACTTCACGGGAATCGAGAAAGAAACGTCCGCCCACATCGGAAAGAGCGGCTTCGATCTTTCTGCCGCTCTCCGTAAAATCTGCAGGCATCTCCTCCTTGAACTGCTGAAAGGAAACCGGCCCCCGGTCTCCCTGGAAAGCATTGTAAAGATCATAAATCTCGTGCATGTGTTTTTCTTCCATCCCGGCAAGTTTGCGGAACATCCCGGAACCGCTTTCGTCGGAAACCTGTTCTGCAGCAGACAAATAAAAAGTCTGGGCGCCTTTCTCCAACCGGAAGGCATTCAACAGTGCTTCAGAAATATCTTCGTTGCCTCGTATCATTCGTTCGCTCCTTGCCCCCTCTGTTCTGTCTGGATGGTTCGTCCTGCTATACGCTCTAACGATTCTTAATCCTATTCTTAATCGTACTCTTAATCACGCTCCAGAAGTGCGATTCAAAAACGGGATTACGATTAAGATCAAGATTATGAGTAAGACATGTGCTTGCCCTTTGTTCAGATATAACAGACCAGCTTCCCCAGTTTCTCCGTCAACTTCAGATTCTCCCGGTAATCGACGGGGACATCGACCACGGCTGGAACACCGGAATCAAAGGCTTCCCGGAGTATCGGCGCAAGTTCGTCCGCCCCTTCCACCCGGTACCCGGCCGCCCCGAAGGACCGGGCCAACTGCACGAAGTCCGGGTTGTTGAAAGAGACTCCGTAAGTCCGTCCGAACTGGTTGATCTGCTTCCATTCGATCAGACCATATTTTGAATCATTAAAGATCAGGATCACCATGGGCAGTTTCAATCGTACGGCCATCTCCAGTTCCTGACAATTCATCAGGAAGCCGCCGTCCCCGCAAAGGGCCAGAATCTTCCGCTCGGGGTAAATCATCTTGGCGCTGATCGCGCCGGGCAGGGCAAACCCCATGGAGGCAAAGCCGTTGGAGATGAGCACCGTATTCGGTTCCTCCGCAGGATAGATCCGGGCAACCCACATCTTGTGTGCCCCCACATCGGAAAGCAGAATATCATCATGGTCCATGACCTTCCGTATATCATAGAGGATCTTCTGCGGCTTCATCGGGAAGGAGGCATCTTCGGCATAGTCGAAGAGTTCCTCTTCCATCATATGCTTGAGAACCGACGAAAAGTCGTCCTGTTCCGTGGGGTCGATGTCGTCCATCATACAGGTCAGATTCGCGGCGATATCCCCGAGGACTTCAATCTCGGGAATATAAAATTCGTCGATCTCGCTGGGGGTAAAATCGATATGAACGATCGGCTTATGATCACGGTTCCAGAGGGAGGGCGCATATTCCACCAGGTCATACCCCACGGAGATAATCAAATCGGCCCGGTCAAACCCGCAGGAGATGAAATCCCGGGACTGCAACCCGATCGTAGAAAGGGATAAATCGCTCTTCGAAGGGAGGACCCCCTTGCTCATGAAGGTATTGGCTACAGGGATCCGGGTCTTCTCGACAAAGTCCCGGAGCACATGAGAAGCCTGGCCGCGGATCACTCCATTGCCCGCGAGAAGAATCGGACGTTTGGCCCGATTGATGATCTCCGCTGCCTTGGCACAGACATTGTGGTCCGTATGGGGCAGTTTGAATCCCTTCACCGGCAACGGCGCCCCCTCCGTTTCTTCCGCCGCAACGTCTTCGGGGAGTTCAATGTGGCAGGGTCCGGGCTTTTCCGTCTGCGAAACCTTGAAGGCCTTGCGCACGACCTCGGGAATCGTTCGAGCCAGTCCAACGGCGACATTCCATTTGCTGATCTGTTCAAAAGTCTGGACAATGTCGATATGCTGGTGCGACTCCTTATGGAGCAGTTCACGTCTCGTCTGTCCGGAGATCGCAACCAGGGGGGAGCGGTCAAGATAGGCATCAGCGACACCGGTAATCAGGTTGGTCGCTCCCGGCCCCAGGGTCGCCAGGCAAACCCCCGCCTTGCCGGTCAGCCGTCCGTAGACATCGGCCATGAAGGCGGCCCCCTGTTCATGGCGGGTGGGTACAAATTCAATGGGAGAATCGATCAGTGCATCGAGGAGGTCCATGTTCTCTTCGCCGGGAAGACCGAAGATATAGTGAACATTTTCATTCTCCAGACATTTCACAAATAACTCAGCAGCCTTCATGCTTCACTCCGGAAAAAGTTACCTTCAGACTTCACCTTTCGTCATCTATTCATCCGCCTCGAATTGATCCTTGCCTGCACCACAGATAGGACAGAGCCAATCCTCGGGAATATCCTCAAAGGCCGTTCCCGCCGCCACTCCACTGTCCGGATCGCCCACCTCCGGATCATACTCATAGCCGCACACTGTACAGGTCCACTTCTTCATCTATCCCTCCTTTGCATAGATCTTATCAGAAAAATTTATTTTCTACAGCTCGTCGTAACCACCGGTGATAATCTGCCCCTTGATAAACTTCTTCCTTGACGGCTTAAGATTCTTATGAACAAAGAGCATCTTCCCGCATAACCGGCAACGGTAAATCTTTTCCTGGTAAAGAAAACCCCCTTCCTGATTGTCTTTGTTGAAATAAACCGGTTGATCGACAGACATCTTTCGTGCACCGCATTTCGGACAATCCATTTCCCTCCACCCCCTTTCGTTGCGCTGCCTCCTTATTGTGCCTTGCAACCCCCCTTATTTCTCCAAAGCCCTCAGTCTCTTTCGCCCTCCACATTAAATTCCATATGGTCGAAATAAAAGCCGGTCTTTTCCAGAAAATCGATCTCCGCCTGCAGGAGACGGACATGGCCGTCTTCCATCTCCACAAGATCTTCAAAAAGGTCCCTGGCCTTCTCCGACGCACACCCTTTTGCCGTTTTCCGGTAAAACTCGCGCGCCTCAATCTCATCGGAAACCGCCTTCTGCAACACTTCATAGTCGTTCGAGAAATCGGGAAGCACACCGCCCGTCGCCTTTTTCAGTTCTTCAAAAATGGGGAATCCCTTAACTGTCCCGGACGATTCCTCTCCCAGAAGATCTTCGTAGAGGTCTTCCAGAACCGTGATATGGTAAAGTTCATCCCGAGCCAGTTGTTCAAACATCCCCTTTGCTTTCGGGTCCTTCGTTCCATCGGCTGCACGCATGTAAAAACGGTTCCCGTCCCGCTCCGTTTGAATGGCACGCTGAACAAGCCCGCTCAGTTCCTTTGAATCCATTCCGTTCATCCTTTACGAACAGGGCCGTTTAGACCAGGGCCTCAGCCGGCTGGTTGATCGTTCCAACCCTTTTGAGAAACCGTTCCACAAGACGCTCTTCCAATTCCTGCAAGGACTGCCCTTTCAGTTCTACCTTTCCCCCGGCGATCATTCCATGTCCACCGGCTTTACCAATCCCCCGAACCACCTCACGGGCGATCTCGCCGGCGCCCCCCTGAAGATCACTGGTTCGAAGAGAAAGGAGCAGGGCCTTCTGAAAGGTCCCCATGGCCATAACCCATTCCACTCCCTCATGACGGAGGAGCATGTCGGCTACCTCGGCGACCATGTCGGGATTTCTGAGGCGCCCCATGGAAGTCGTCAGGGCATCCCCGTGGATCCGGGCCTTCTTGAATGCACGATTCAGAATCTTGAAATATTCCGCGGAAACCTTGGGATGCAGAATCCGGTTCATCAGCTCCCGCTGCACCTGTGGAAAAAGAAAGAGATAATTCTCCATGTCGAGGGCAGCGGCATTGCGTCCTAAATCCTGGGTATCCGACTTGATGCCGTAATAGAGGGCCGTCGCCAGTCTCGGCTGGATCGGCGTGTCGGTCTCCCGAAGGTAGGCCGTCACCAGCGTACAGGAAGCCCCGATCCTTTCCCGGACATCATAAAAGGGAACCCCTTTCGTTGCATCCCGGAGTGGATGGTGATCAATCACCATGTCGGGAGAGACCGAATCGGGCAACGAATTGTTGCCGGTCAAGGGCTGCGTATCCACCAGGGCCACCCGGGAATAATCCTGGAAATTGATTCGATCGATCGGGACCAGGGGAATTCGGAGGTGTTCGATCATTGAGCGGTTTTCCGCACGCCCAATAATCCCCCCATAGGCAATCGTCCCCTCCTGTTCAAAGTTACTGCGAAGAAAATATTGCCATCCCAGTGCCGCTGCAATGGCATCGGGGTCCGGATTGTCATGCGTCAGGATCAGGGTTTTTCTGGAATCGGCCAAGACCTTCTTGAGCGCATCGATCTTTTTCTGAAGAGAAATCATCGGAGAACCTGATGTTGTTTGTCGGTTAACCACGCAAGGCTTTGATAGTTAAAGCAAATACAAATCAAAACCAGGATTTTCTTAAGGCGCTACATGAACTAACCGCGGAAACAGTAACCAGAGTATACCAAAGAATTTCATTCTTTGTACAAAAAAATAACCAACATCTTGTGTTGCTTCAATCTTAATGATATGTTGTGACCCTGTCAATTTACGGGATTGGCCACTCTCCCCTGCTTTCTGGAAGAATCCAGCTGATTGATTCCATACAATAGGGGGATGTATTGAGAATGGAACAAAAAGGAGGAATATGTGAAACCAGTTGAAATCAAACCGAATATTCACTGGGTGGGTGCCATTGACTGGGGCGTTCGGGATTTTCACGGTTACGTGACACCGAGTGGAACCACCTACAACAACTATCTCATCGACGATGATCAGATCACCCTTGTCGATTGCGTTAAGGAGGATTTCGCAAAATCCACCATCGAATCGATTAAAAACATCGTTGATCCTGCAAAGATTAAAAATATCGTCATTAATCATATCGAACCGGATCATTCCGGATCGCTGCCCCCCCTCATGGAACTTGCGCCGGAGGCGACCATCTATATTACGACCAAGGGGAAAGACGGCCTGGACCGTCATATGGACACCTCCGGTTGGAAATTCCAGCTTGTCAAGACCGGTGATACCCTCAAAACCGGACACAAGACCCTGGCCTTTCTCAGCACACCCATGCTCCACTGGCCCGACTCGATGATGACCTACATTGAGGAAGACGAACTACTGATCAGCCAGGATGCCTTCGGTCAGCATTATGCGACGGCCGGCAGGTTTGATGATGAATTTCTCACCTGTTGTTCCATGGCAGAACTGGAGGATGCTGTTTTAGACTATTATGCCAACATCCTCATGCCCTTCGGCAACCTCATCAAGGCGAAGATCGCCGAGATCGAGAAATTAGGACTCAAGATCAACATGATTGCTCCGGACCACGGCATCATCTGGCGGTCCGATCCGGGTAAGGTCCTCAATATGTATCTCGACATGGCCAACAGTAAGGCACGGGAGGGAGTGGTTATCATCTACGACACCATGTGGAAGAGTACGGCCCTGATGACACAGCCGTTGATGCAGGGGATCCGGGACGAAAACATGGAAGTCAAAGTAATCAAACTGCGAGCAACCCCCATGAGCATCGCCATCAAGGAGTTCTGGAGGTACCGGGGCTGTCTCCTCGGCACCCCGACCCTGAACAACATCATGTACCCTTCCGTGGCGGAATTTCTCACCCACCTGCGGGGACTGCGTCCCAAGAACCGGATGGTCGGGGCCTTCGGCAGTTATGGATGGGGCGGCGGAGCCGTCAAAGAAGCCTATGGAGAGTTCGACCGCATGGGGCTGGAGAAGGTCGAGTCGGGTGTGGAAGTCAAGTACCGGCCCTCCCCGGAGGATGAAGAGAGTTGTTATGAATTCGGAAAGGCTTTTGCCAGGGCAGTCAGGGAATACCACCTGAAATTTTAGGGCGAGAAGAAGAATTCAGGATCGCTGCTGGATTGCAGCCGATCCTGAATTTTTTCACCGATCGGTTATGCCGAGGCCTCTTTGGTTTCTCCGCCTTCAGCCTCGCCGCCCTCCGCTTTTGCCTCTTCAGCAGCGGGAGCCTTTTTGACCTTGGACTCGGCCCGCTTCTCCAGGGCAACCATCTTGGCAAGCTTGCGCTGAAGCCGCTTCAGTTTTTTGCTCGACTCACGCAGTTCCTGATCCTTTGAACGGTCTTCCGTCTTGGACTGCTTTTCTTCGACAATCTTCTTGAGAGCATCGATCTGCTCCACAATTTTCTCTTTCATGGAAACAACCTTCTTTTCTTTTGCCATTTTTTCCTCCATAACCACAAAACGCCATCAACGAAATATATTCACGATGCATTAACGGGGAGAGAGCTTAACAAATTCCCCCTGCGGTGTCAATGTATCTTCAT
Source organism: uncultured Nitrospirota bacterium (assembly GCA_964420895.1). GTDB lineage: Bacteria > CG2-30-53-67 > CG2-30-53-67 > CG2-30-53-67 > CG2-30-53-67 > JAADIO01. Next base: position 8,932 of record CAYQVN010000070.1, read on the forward strand.
CCATCGGCAGAATAAAGGCAAACCCGTCTCTCGCTAAGTGGTCCTGTTCGTAAATACTGTGACGCACCGAGAGGGTCGCAGGGCGG
>CAYQVN010000071.1:0-9009 GCA_964420895.1 uncultured Nitrospirota bacterium
GATCCCTGGACCCTCGCCTTCTGGATGTTCCAGGTCGTCTTCGCCGCAACGGCGGCGACCATCGTCTCCGGGGCCATGGCGGAACGGACGAAATTTGTGGGCTATCTGCTCTACAGCGCCGTGATTTCCGCCCTGATCTATCCCGTCTTCGGTTCCTGGGCCTGGGGGAGTCTCTATCACGGCTCAGGTTGGCTGGAAGGGCTCGGCTTCATCGATTTCGCCGGTTCCACCGTGGTCCATTCCGTGGGTGGCTGGGCGGCCCTGGCCGGGGCCATAGTCCTTGGTCCCCGTCTCGGAAAATATACCTCCGACGGTCAGGTCCGGGCCATCCCGGGCCATAATATTCCCCTCGCTGCGCTGGGGGTCTTTATCCTCTGGTTCGGGTGGTTCGGGTTCAATCCCGGCAGCACGACGGCGGCCAATACCGATATTGCCGGGATCGCCGTCAATACCAACCTCGCTGCGGCGGCGGGAGCCGTTGCGGCCATGTGTACCGCCTGGGTGATGTTCGGAAAACCGGAGGCGAGTATGGCACTGAACGGGGCACTGGCAGGGTTAGTGGCGATTACGGCGGGTTGTGCCAATGTGTCGATCACCAGTTCCGTTGTGATCGGTCTGATCGCAGGGGTTCTCGTGGTTCTCTCTGTGGTTTTTGTCGATCAGAAGCTGAAGGTCGATGACCCTGTCGGTGCTGTCTCCGTTCATGGCGTCTGCGGTGCCTGGGGGACATTGGCGGCCGGTCTCTTCGATGCCGGCGGCTTCTCCGCCAAGGTGGTCGGAGTACAGCTGCTGGGGATCGGGGCGGCATTCCTCTGGGTCTTTCCGACGGCCTTCATCCTCTTCAAGGTGATTAGCGGGACGATCGGACTCCGGGTCACGGAAGAAGAAGAAAAGGATGGGCTTGATGTCGGGGAACATGGTCTCGAGGCCTACCCGAACTTCAGCCTCACCGGGATGCAGTAGGATGTGAAAAGCATGGGGCCGGGATGTGCCCGGCCCCATTGTTGAAGTGCTTCAAAGAAGATGAATTCCTAAAAGTCCTTTTCCCCTCCCCTGGTGGGAGGGGATGAAGGGGAGGGGGCTGTAACAGGCTGAATTCGTAGTCTTCTCCACCCTCACCCCTACCCTCTCCCATCAAGGGAGAGGGGGTTTTAGACTTTTTACGAGACCATCAAAGAAAGGGGAGTGAAATGATGAACAGAATAAAAATGTCCTTGGTGATCACAGTGATGCTCTTGTCCGGCACCTTTACTGCGTCGGTTTCGGCCGGTGAGATCACGGCCGATGTCAATGCCGATGTTTCGATCCTGACAGATTATGTCTGGCGGGGCCAGAATTACGGGAAGGACGGAGTGATTCAGCCGAACTTTTCCATTGCATTCGCCAACGGCCTCTCTCTCGGCTTCTGGGCGAACTACAATATCGATGAAGACCGTTATGCCAACAACCATCTCGTGAACGAGATCGACTACACCCTCGATTACTCTTTCGAGGCGGGCATGTTCGGTCTTTCCGTTGGGTACATATTCTACGATTTCCCCCGGGGTGGCGGTAATACCGAGGAGGTCTATGGCGGGGTTTCCCTCGACACCCTTCTGGCGCCGACGTTGATTTTTTATCGGGATGTGGACAGTATCGATGGGACTTACATCTCCTTCGGTATCGGTCACGATATTGAATTTAATGACAAGGCGACTCTTTCCCTTTCGGGTTCCCTCGGCTGGGGGAGTGAGTCCTACCATGATGGCTATTTCGGGGTCAAGGACAGTTCTCTCAGTGATTACAATCTGAGCGCCGCCATCGCTTATGCGGTGACGGAAAAGATTACGATCACGCCGCAGGTCTCTTATTCGAATTTCGTCGATAGCGATATCGGCGATGCTGCAGAAGCAGGTTTCTATGAAGATGACAGTAATTTTTACGGCGGTATCAATGTGAGCTATTCCTTCTGAGAGTAAATAGGGTGAAGCAGGAAGGGAGGGGTTCGAAGGGCATACATCCCCATTGAACCCCTCCCGTAATTTGTTCACCCGGTGTTTGTAAATGAGGGGAATGAAAGGACCGGATGAATTCTTCACTCCGGTACGATAGAGAGATGATGAGAACACAAATCAGGCATCAGAAGAAAAGTTCGACCCAGGGCCAGAAAGTCCTGGAACTGACCACGCTCTATGAAATCAGCAAGCTTGTCGCAACGAACTTTGATCTGAACCGGGTTGCAGCGGCGACGCTGAAACTCCTCTCCGATTTTCTCGGTCTCAATCGCGGGACACTGACCCTCCTCGATGAGGCGTCGGGAGAACTCATCATCCGTGCGGCTTACGGGATGACCCTGGATGAGATGGAAAAAGGAAAGTACAGGATCGGGGAAGGGGTGATCGGGAAGGTTGTGCAAACCGGGGTGCCCATGATCGTGCCCAAGATCGGCGCTGAACCGCTGTTTCTCGATCGAACCGGCTCGCGTAAACGGCTCAACCAGGAAGAGATCTCCTTTATTTGCGTTCCGATCAAGCTCGACGGCAATGTGATCGGTGCCCTGAGCGTGGACCGCCTTTTTTCTCATCAGGCCTCCTTCGACCGGGAAATCCGTTTTCTGTCGATTGTGGCCGGGACCTTTGCCCAGGCGGTCCGTATCCAGGGGATGGTGGAGGCGGAAAAGGCGGTGCTGAAGGAGGAGAATGATACCCTTCGGTCCCAGCTCCTGGGGAAATACCGCTTTGAGAACATCATCGGGGAGTCCGACCGGATGCAGGAGGTTTTCGAGGCGGTGGAACAGGTCAGTCGGAGCAACGCCACGGTGATGCTCCGGGGGGAGAGCGGAACCGGAAAGGAGTTGATCGCCCGGGCGATTCACTTTCACAGCCACCGCAGCGAAGGCCCTTTTATCAAGCTCAACTGTGCGGCCTTGCCGGAAACACTCCTGGAGTCTGAACTCTTCGGCCATGAAAAGGGCGCCTTTACCGGTGCCGACCGGCAGAAGCCTGGGCGGTTCGAACTGGCTTCGGGGGGGACGCTCTTTCTCGACGAAATTGGAGAAACTCCGCTCTCTTTTCAGGTTAAACTGCTTCGTATACTCCAGGAGCGTGAGTTTGAGCGTGTGGGAGGGACGGAGACTCTGAGTGTTGATGTCCGCATCATTGTGGCAACCAACCGCGATCTGGAACAGGACGTTGCCGAAGGAGTGTTCCGGGAAGATCTCTATTACCGTCTCAATGTCATCCCCGTTTTTCTCCCCAGTCTCCGGGAACGGCGGGAGGATCTGCCTCTGCTCATTGAACATTTTCTCCATCGTTTCAACACGGAGAACAACAAGGAGGTCCGGATTCCGACTGATCTGATGAAGGTCCTGATGGAGCATCCCTGGCCGGGGAACGTCCGGGCGCTGGAAAACTATATTGAGCGGCTGGTGGTTATGGCCCGTGGAAACGAGGCCCGGCTGGAGGATCTACCTCTTTATGTCCGTGAAGGCCTTTCCTTCGTTTCTTCCCGGGAAAGGAAAGGAGACAAGAAGGAAGACGGACGCAGCCTTTCTGCATTGGAAGAGATGGAAAAGAATAGACTTTTCGCAACCCTGAAAGAGTCGGGATGGATTCAGGCCCGGGCGGCCCGGACCCTGGGGATCACCCCCCGGCAGATCGGTTACAAGATAAAAAAATATGGGATCTCCCCCGGGGAACGACCCTGAGGCCGTCCCCCGGGGAAGGGAGGAGGCTAACGTGAAGTGTGGGCCAGGTCTTTCTTGAACATGGGCCAGTCACTTGCGGCCAGAGCGCTTTTTCCACGGACGGCGTAGAGATTGCCATCCCAGGACCCGACGTAGATCGTCCCGTCGGCGGCGATAGCGGGGGAGGAGAAGATCGGTCCCCCCGTTTCCAGTTTCCATCGAAGGGTCCCGTCGGGATCAAGGGCATAGAGGAAGCCGTCGTTCGATCCGACATAGATCGTCCCGTCGGCATCCAAGGCAGGGGAGGAGTCGACACTGCCACCGGTCAGGTAACGCCACTTGAGGTTGCCGCCGGCGTCCAAGGCATAGAGATAGCCGTCTTCCGATCCGACATAAATGGTGCCGTCTGTTTCAATGGAAGGCGATGATTCGATCCAGTCTCCCGTCAGGTATTTCCATTTTTCTGTTCCATTAGCATTGATGGCATAAAGATAACCGTCGATGGACCCCACATAGATTGTCCCGTCACTCCCGATGGCCGGGGAAGAGAAGATGCCGCCTCCGGTCAGAAAGGGGAATCCTGCCTTCAGTGCCCCGTTTGTCGGATTCAGGGCATAGAGCTTTCCGTCCCACGATCCGACATAGATTGTTCCGTCCGACCCGATGGCGGGAGAAGACTGGACCACGTCTCCCGTAGTGAAATGCCATTTTTCCACACCGTTAACAGGATTGACCGCATAGAGATTCTTGTTGTCGGAACCGACATAGATCGTTCCGTCTGACCCTATGGACGGGGAAGAGGTGATGATATCCCCGGCAGGGAAATACCACTTCAACGATCCGTTGGTGTTGATTGCGTAGAGATTCGTGTCCGTCGATCCAATATAGATCGTGCCGTCAGTAGCGATCGCCGGGGAGGATGTGGTTCCGCCTTGCAGGTTGAACAGCCAGTCAATCGTTCCAGTTGAAAAAACGGCATAGAGATCGAAATCCCAGGAAGGGATATAGACTGTTCCGTTCGTGGCGACGGCCGGGGAGGAATCGATAAAGTCTCCAGTCGGCACAATCCATTTCACCGATCCTTCCGGGTTGAAGCCGGTATGTTTGGCATTGTACTGGAACATGGGCCAGGGGGTTTCAGCCGGTGCGCTGCCGCCATCGAGGGCATAAAGGGATCCATCTTCCGAAGAGATATAGACCGTTCCGTCTGCTGCAATGGTGGGGGAAGAGAAAATGGCATTTCCGGTAGCGAATTTCCATTTTTCCGACCCGTTAGCATTCAGGGCGTAGACGAGCCAGTCGGCCGATCCGAAGACGATGCTTCCGTCGGCGGCGATCGCCGGGGTTGTGCCGATGACGTCTCCCGTCTGGTATTTCCACTTCAGGGTCCCGTCATTTTTCAGGGCGTAGAGGTTGCTGTCCCAGGACCCGACGTAGATCGTGCCGTCGGCACCAATGGCAGGAGAGGAGGAGATTGTGCCTCCTGTCGTATAGTGCCACTTTTCCGTCCCGTCGGGATTGATGGCGTAAAATGTTCCGTCAGAAAGACCTACATAGATGGTGCCTCCTTTTCCGATCGCCGGTGAAGCGATAAATATACCGGTCGTCGGGAAAACCCATTTCTGTGTCCCATCAGGATTCACAGCATAGAGGTTACCGTCCCAGGAGCCGACGTAAATTGTTCCGTCATTGGCAACAACGGGAGACGCGAAGATAACGTCCCCTGTCTGGAAAGGTGCAGACCAGGGTTGGGTGCTGTCGGGGTTAACGGCATAGAGCTTTCCATCCCAGGAGCCGATATAGATGGTCCCGTCGGGGCCGATGGCCGGTGATGCGTCGATAAAACTGTCGGTTGCGATACTCCATTTTTTGGTTCCATCAGGATTGATGGCGTAGAGGGAGTGATCCTCGGAACCGACATAGATCGTTCCGTCACTTCCGATCGCCGGGGAAGAGGCAACCATGTCGTTTGTAGGAAAGCTCCATTTTGCTGAACCATCGGGGTTGACGGCATAGAGGTTGCCGTCATCTGCCCCAAAATAGAGGATCCCGTTACTGTCCATGGCCGGGGAGGAATCGGTAGAAGATCCAGAATCGTATTGCCATTTCAATAGAGTGTTGCAGTCGCTGTCGGCGCTGTCCGTCCCGCCATCACAGTCGTTGTCGATCAAATCGCTGCAAAGCTCAGTTGTGGCACCTGCAAGAGGATCGCAGGTATCGTTGCCCCAGACACCGTTCGTGCAGGTTTCAATACCGCTGGTATTGGCACAGGCGCCGACACCGCAGGTGGTATTTCTAGTCAGCTTTTCGTCAATCGATCCATCGCAATCATTGTCGATGTTATCGCAGACCTCAATGGCGTTGGGATGAATTGCCGCATTTGCATCGTTACAGTCGCCCTGGTTTTCGGTAAAACCGTCGTTGTCGTTATCCGTATCCTCTGCGGACGGTGTGAGTGGCTGTGACGAGGAGCTATCGGAACCTCCGCCTCCTCCACCCCCCCCTCCGCATCCGAGGGGGATGAGAAGGCTTATTAATAGAAGAAAAAATAGAAAGGTTTTTTGAAGCTTTCTGGATGCCTGCATATCCTACCTCCGTTTTGAGATCCCATAAGACATAGTCTTGTAGGCTTCAATAAGCATTTCTGATGCCAAATTCATGAATTTTATGTTCTTTATCTCTTTTGCTCTTCGATTCTGTATTTAATTCAGCTGGTTATGCTGAGACAAAAATATGTTGTCATGTTGTATCTAAATATAGTATTTGTCCTCATCTGTGAAAATGGGAAATATTTTTCTTAAATGTGGAAAATATTTTCTTAAATAGGGAAAATATTTTCCCAATAGCCCAAAAAAACATCAAAGACATAATTTTATTTATTAGATGATCATAATTTAATACAGGCCCTGCTTTTCCCTACTAAACTTATAGACTTCATGTAGTTGTCAATAATCCCTCTTTGTCATTATTGACAGTTTTGGGGTCTGCAAATAGAATTAAGTAATATATACACTACACTTCGCTTTATAACGTTGCGATGGAGGACTGCTGGATGAGTAAACTCAACTGTTGGGAATTCAAGGAATGTGGTCGGGAGCCAGGAGGCACCAATACATCAGAGTTAGGGGAATGTCCTGCTGCAATTGAGGGAAGGCTTGACGGGATTCATGATGGATCCAATGCGGGCAGGTCGTGCTGGGTGGTCGCCGGTACGATGTGCGGTGGTGAGATTCAAGGGACCTTTGCGAAGAAATTTGATAATTGCCAGGTCTGCAATTTTTACAAGACAATCAAAGAGGAAGAGGGGGTGGACTACCAGTTTGCGGCGACCCTTCTTTCATCGTTACGAGGGGATGGGAAGTAACCGGTTTTCCTTTATGCGTATTGTAGGGGGGATTATCCCCCCTTTTTTTTTGCAGTTTTTTTCTGGATCTTGGCCCAGGTATCCCGGAGGGTTACGGTCCGGTTCAGGACGAGATGATCCTCTCCGGAATCCTTTGAATCGACGCAGAAATAGCCGAGACGTTCCAGTTGGAATGGCCTGTCCGGTGAAGAACCCCGCAGCGAAGGCTCCACGAAGCATTCCTTGAGGATCTCCCTTGAATGGGGGTTGAGGCACTCAATAAAATCCTTTCCTTCCCCACTGCCCTCCGGAGTGGCCTCGGCAAATAGATGTTCAAAGAGCCGGACTTCGGCGGTGACGGCATGGGAGGCTGAGACCCAGTGAAGAGTCGCCTTGACTTTTCGTCCGTCCGGGGCGTCTCCACCCCGGGTTGCCGGGTCATAAGTACAGTGGAGTTCCACGACCTCCCCCGTTTTTCCATCCTTGACGACATCGACACAGGTGATGAAGTAGGCATATCGAAGCCGTACCTCCCGTCCCGGGGCCAGACGGTAGAACTTCTTGGGCGGATCTTCCATGAAATCATTCTCTTCGATATAGAGGACCCGGGAGAAGGGAACCTTCCGGGTTCCTGCAGCAGGATCTTCGGGATTGTTAATGGCATCCAGCTCTTCGATTTGGTCTTCGGGATAGTTGTCGATGACGACCTTCAGGGGGCGGATGACGCCCATGGCGCGTGGGGCCTTTTTGTTGAGGTCTTCCCGTAAACAATGTTCCAAAAGGGCAATGTCTACGGTGCTGTCCTTCTTTGCAATGCCGATGCGGGCGCAGAAGGTCCGGATCGTCTCGGGAGTATATCCCCGTCGTCGCAGCCCGGAAAGGGTCGGCATGCGGGGGTCATCCCAGCCTTCGACATGCCCTTCTTCGACAAGCTTCAGCAGTTTCCGTTTGCTCATGACCGTGTGGGTGAGGTTCAGCCGTGCGAACTCGATCTGCCGGGGATGGTGGATCTTCAGGGTATCGAGGAACCAGTCATAGAGTGGGCGATGATCCTCGAATTCGAGGGTGCAGATGGAGTGCGTTATCCCTTCGATGGAATCGGACTGGCCGTGGGCGAAATCATACATGGGATAGATACACCATTTGTCGCCTGTCCGGTGATGGGTGGCGTGGAGGACCCGATACATGACGGGGTCCCGCATATTCAGATTCGGGTGGGCCATATCGATTTTTGCACGCAGGACCCTGCTGCCGTCGGGAGATTCTCCCTTTCGCATCTGCTCCAGAAGTTCCAGGTTCTCTTCCACTGTCCGGTTCCGGTAAGGACTCTCCCGGCCCGCCTCGAAAGGAGTGCCTCGGTATTCCCGGATCTCTTCAGGCGTCAGGTCATCCACATAGGCCATTCCCTCCCGGACCAGCCGGAGGGCGAATTCATAGAGTTGTTCAAAATAGTCGGAGGCGTAGTATTCCTGCTCTCCCCAGTCGAATCCGAGCCAACGGACATCTTCCCGGATTGCTTCGATGTATTCGGACTCTTCCTTGACGGGGTTGGTGTCGTCAAAACGGAGGTTGCAGAGGCCCCCTGCATTTTCAACGGCAATCCCGAAATTGAGACAGATCGATTTTGCGTGGCCGATATGGAGATAGCCGTTCGGTTCCGGCGGGAACCGGGTGTGAACGGGACTGTCATTCCGGCCCTCTTTGAGATCCTGTGCAATTATTGTTCGGACAAAGTCGGATTGAGTCTGAGATTCCGAGGGGGTCATCGTATTTCTTCCTTCCTTTAGGTTGCTTTTGAATATCCGGACTTGAGGGAGAGTAGTATATGAGGCGTTGAAAATCAAGGAGAAGAAATGTTACAGATCCAACGACAGCAAGGGAGGACCTTTCTGGGGATCTTGTTGGGATTCATTGGGCTTTGGACCATTGATTTCCTTCTTTTCTTTCAAGAGGTTATTCCGGTTGACGGAAAGGGAGGGGAAGTGCTATTTTAAGTTTAAGT
>CAYQVN010000072.1:0-2214 GCA_964420895.1 uncultured Nitrospirota bacterium
AAGATTAAGATGAAAAGGGAAGAAATGGAGATCAGGCCTCGACCTCTGCGGCCGCATCTTCTTTGTCTGCGGTGACCTTTTCTTCGATCACCTCTTTACCGTCAAAACCGATCCGCACGGGTTCATCGTTCATAACGGTTTCAATGAAGACGGGACGCCGCCAGATGGACTGAATATTTTTCAGGGTATCCTGAGCATAATCCTGTTTTAGCCCGATCCCTTCATACTGGTGTTTCAGCAGCAGCTCTCCCCGGTTTCGGTAATTCCCATCAACGACTGTAACGAGGGGCTGCCCGAAGTTGGTCAGTCCGAAAAGGAGCTTGGCCTTGATCCTTCGATAATCGCGATCGACAATCTCATACATCCCCGTTTCACGATTAAACTTGTAGGTAAAGAGTTTGTGTTTGTCGCAGAACGCTTGTGTCAGGAAGGTATCGATGAAGGTAATATCATTATAAATTTTCCGGACCTCAAAGATCTTTTCACGCCCCAAGCCGAGTTGCTTGTCCCATGCTTTTTTTTCAGCGACATTTTCACACTCTTCGAACTCTTTTCCGAACCGCCCTTTATTCCAACGATCCTCGATATCCCGGAAAAGCTCGATGCCGACCTTGTAGGGATTGATGACACCGGGCCGGGTCCCCAAGGTGCCGGAATGATGATCGGCATAGTCAATCAATTCAGAGTCCTGGAGAATCTTCTGCGTCATGATCGTGGAGTGCCAGTAGCTGGCCCACCCTTCGTTCATAATCTTGGTCTGTCCCTGGGGAATAAAATAATAACTCTCTTCCCGGATAATTGAGAGGACATCCCGTTCCCAGTTCTCCAACGGTGAATATTCGATCAGAAACTGGAGGACATCCTTTTGCGGAGATTCGGGAAAACTTTTCTTCTTCTCCATCGACTCCCGGACTTTCTCTAACTGGGCCTCGATATATTCCCGGGGATTGATGAAGTCGTTCATGTACTCTTTGCTTTTGAACTTGCGGGTTTTGGGAGCAGCATTTTCCTTTTCATCGAGAACCCGTCCGGACTGTTTTTCCTTACGTTGAATAAAGGGCGCATGGTAATCGATCAGATGTTCCAGAGAGAGACAGGCATCGAGAAAGGTTTCCACCCTTTCCTGACCGAACTTCTCCATGTGGCGGCGAACCCGGACCCCGTGATTGGCCATCTCGTCGACCATCTTCCGGTTCGTTTTTGAAAACCAATAATTATTCTTGAAGAAATCGACATGTCCGTAGACATGGGCCATGACGATTTTCTGATCGACCAGGTTGTTGGCACTCAGCAGGTAGGCATGGGAAGGATCATTGTTGATGACCATTTCATAGATTTTCTGCAGGCCGTAGGCGTACCCCTTGCTCAGGCGGTCATATTCCATCCCGAACCGCCAGTGGGGATACCGGGTCGGGAAACCGCCGTAGGCGGCTACCTGATTGATGCCCGAAAAATCGAGGATATGAAAGACCACGTCATAAAAGTCGAGACCATATTCCTGGGCCACGTCCCGGATCTGCATTTTGATTTCGGCCAATTCCGGCGGAAGCAACATCAGCGCCCCTTTCCGAGGAAGTCCTTGATCGATTGCAGGATATCGTCTTTGCTGTTGATTTGAGAGGCGACCATATTCTCCTCATCGGCAAGATGCTGATTGAGGTCCTTGATGAACTGGCCGCTGCCGTAATGGCTCTTGACCTGACCGTAGGAAAACTGGTTGCTCACGGGAAGGAGTTCGTTCTTCAGGAGTTTCAGGCACCGGGCCGTGTCGCCTCCACTCCAGTTGTCTCCATCGGAGAAATGGAAGGGATAGATATTCCACTCATCGGCATTGTATTCCTGTTTCAAAATCTTCCGGCAAAGATCATAGGCGGAGGAGATCACCGTCCCGCCGCTTTCCCGGGTCCGATAAAAGGTCTCCGAATCGACCTCCCGTGCGGTGGCGTCATGGATGATGTAACGAATCTGCAACCCTTCATACTGGGAGCGGAGCCAGGTCTCGATCCAGAAGCTTTCGATCCGGACCAGTTCCTTCTGCTCATCCCCCATGGAACCGGAGACATCCATCATATAGATGATGACGGCGCTGCTTTCCGGCTTCACCTGTTCTTTCCAGGATCGGTATCGCTTGTCTTCCCGGATGGGGATCAGGATGGGGCGGTCGGGATTGTAGGTCCCGGAGCTGATCTGTCGTTTCAGGGCTTCCCGGTAGGT
>CAYQVN010000072.1:2314-8988 GCA_964420895.1 uncultured Nitrospirota bacterium
TCCACCACCGCCGAGGAGACGAGACTCGTCAGTTTGATGCTGTCCTTCTGATCCTCAAAGAGCTTCAATTCCAGCGCCTTCTGCAGCCGTTCGTTGGTCTTGTAATCGAACTTCTTTCCGTCGACGGCCAGGGCACCGATATAATTCATGATCTCACTTCTAAAATCGTCTTTCCGGCTATCCGGAATATCGATCTTTTCTTCGATGGAGCGCATCATACGCTCATCGGGCTCTTCATCTTCACCGGTATATTTGTTCCGGACCTTTTCCTTCTGGGTATAGGCCTTGACGTTATCAATATAGTTCGCACAGAGTTTGGCGATCGACTCCTCGTCGGCTGAGATGGCCCGCTGCACATCATTTTTGACGACATTTTCATACTCCTCCCGGACCACGGCAAGGAGTTCCTTATAGCGTTTCCGCATTTCGTCGGAACTGATCAGGGAATGATGGGCCACCCCCCCTTCCAGTTCCTTCATGACCATGAAGGGGTTGATGCACCCTTCATGCTTGTCACTCACCAGGGCATTGGAAATCTTGTCCTGGATATAGCGGGGAGAAATTCCTTCCATCCCTTCCTTTTTTCCTTCCCGGCGAAGTTCGAGGACATTGTCTTCGGTGAAACCGGGGAGGGACTGCCCATTGTAGAGTTTCAGCTTCTGCATCAACGTCAACTGCGCCTTCTTCGGTTCCTCCAGGCGGGTCAGGATCGCCCACATGGCCGCCGTCTTGATCGTGTGGGGGGCAATATGAATATGGGGGATCTTTTCGGCATTGAAATCTTTTTCATAGATTTTAATTTCATCGTCGAGACGGGTAATGTAGGGTATGTCGATCTTGACCGTCCGGTCCCGGAGTGCCTCCATGAATTCGTTGTTCTGAAGCTTCTTGTATTCCGGTGCGTTCGTATGTCCGATGATGACTTCGTCAATGTCGGTCTGGGGAAATTTCTTCGGTTTGATCTTATGCTCCTGCGACGCACCCAGAAGATCATAAAGGAAAGCGACATCCAGTTTGAGGACCTCGATAAACTCGACCAGTCCTCGATTGGCCACGTTGAATTCGCCGTCGAAATTGAAGGCTCGGGGGTCTGAATCGGAACCGTACTCGGCGATCTTCCGGTAATTAATGTCCCCCGTCAGCTCCGTGGAATCCTGGTTCTTTTCATCCTTGGGCTGGAAGGTCCCGATCCCGATCCGGTCCTTCTCCGACAGGACCACCCGCCGGACCCGGACGTGGTTCAGCACCTGAGTCCAATCTCCCCGGTAGCGGGAAATCAGTTCCTTGTACATCTGCCGGCAACAGGGACAGAGTTCACCTTCGATAAAAATCCGTTCTTCCGGCGGACGCCCGGCATTGAGTTCTTCGAGGACCTTTTCCCGCCAATCCATGGGGATCAGGTGGAGGGGTTCCTCATGCATAGGACAGATCATCTCGTCACTGGCACGGTTATGGCTGTCCCCACCGTCTTCGCCCGCAGAGGTCCAGGTAATGGTGTACAAGGCCCCTGCATCGGTACGGGAATAAGCCTCCAATCCCCGCTTCAGCAGACGGACGATGGTACTCTTGGCACATCCGACCGGACCATGAAGCAGAAGGACCCGTTTTTCCGTCCCGTACCGCCAGGCGGCGGACTTGAAGACATTGACCATCCGCATCAGGGGTCGTTCCAGACCGAAGATTGCATCTCGTCCATGTTCTGTGGGATCATCAAAGAATTGGTACTGCACAAGATGCTGCTTATTGTCCTCGAACTCCTCCGTCCCGTAAGTGAGGATCATGTCGTAGATCCTCTCAAAGGCACTTCGGGCAACCTTGGGGTTTTCACGGACAATGTCGAGATAGTCCTCAAAAGAACCTTGCCAATGGAGATTCTGGAAATTGTCGGTATTCTGGAGTTCCTGGATGCGGCCGATAATACTGTTTTCGCCCATGATCACTCCTCCCCTGATGGATCCTCTCAGTTGCAGAGTTACGATCAGATCTGTTATGGATTGAATCACCTTCAATGTACCATACCCAAAATCCAAAGTCAATTTAACCACAAAGAAATATTGACATTTTGCATGTTTGACAGGACTTTTGAAGTAAGCCTTTTCCCTTGATTTTTAAAAAGAGTGCCGGTATGTTTATTTCTCCGGTTTTCAGCAGGATTTTTTGATCCACAAGAATGATTACCGGACAGGGAGATCGATGATTGCCGTCCTACAACGCGTCGCCCGGGCATCGGTTACCACGGGGTCAAAATGCACTTCCATTGGTTCGGGCCTCTTGATCCTCCTCGGGATCGGTCGTGATGATCGTGAAAGGGACGCGGAAGAACTGGCCGCCAAGACGGTACACCTGCGGATCTTCGAAGATTCAGAGAAGAAGATGAACCGCTCCCTTCTGGATATTGAAGGAGCCGCCTTGGTCGTCTCTCAATTCACCCTCTGCGCCGATACCGCAAAAGGACGGAGACCGGGCTTTGACAATGCCGCACCGCCCGACGAGGCGGAGGAACTCTATGAGCACTTTACGGAAAAGGTTCGGTCCTTCGGAGTGGAGACAAAAACGGGGATCTTCGGCGCCCATATGGAGGTCGCCCTCGTCAACGACGGACCGGTCACACTGATCCTGCAAAGCAGGCGCCCATCCTCTTGAAAGGAATACAAGCATGATCCTGGAGACCCTGATCGTGGGTCCTCTCGAAGTCAACTGTTACATCATCGCTCCGGCACCGGGGATGGAGGCGGTCGTCATCGATCCCGGCGGCGACGGCGAAAAAATTCTTGAGCGGATCACCGCAGAGCAGTTGACCTTGTCGGCAATTCTCAACACCCACGGACATTTTGACCATATCGGCGCCAACCGATTCCTGAAGGAAAAAACGGGAGCCGAGATCCTGGTTCACGAAAAGGACGCTCCCCTGTTGCCGGCCGCCAACAAACATGCCCTGCTTTTCGGCATGGAAGCGACCCCCTCCCCCGCAGCGGACCGTTGCATCGTCGATGGAGAAATCCTCCAATTCGGACAGCTTTCCTTAGAGGTGATCCACACCCCGGGACACTCCGAAGGCGGTGTCTGTTTCCGGACCGGGGATGTCCTCTTCACGGGGGATACCCTTTTTGCAGAGTCCATCGGACGAAGCGATCTGCCCGGCGGGTCCTTTCGGGACCTCATGATTTCCATCCAGAACGGGATTCTGCCGCTTGGCGACGGGATCGCCATCTACCCCGGCCATGGACCGGCATCCACCATTGGCCGGGAAAAACGGACCAACCCCTTTCTGGCGGAGTTCAAGCGCCCCTATATATAGGAGATTTTTTTTGTTTTCGTCAATTTTTTCTTGACATCACCTCCTAACTTCTTTATAAATATGAAGTTCTACAAATTCACTCGAAGGAGTTTTGAATGAAAACCTTTATGGCAAAAAAAGAAGAAGCGGAACGCAGCTGGTACGTCATTGACGCCGCCGGCCTTACGCTGGGGCGCCTTGCAGCAAAGATTTCCCTCCTTCTAACGGGAAAGAACAAACCAACCTACACACCCCATGTCGATACGGGGTCCTTCGTGATCATCGTAAATGCGGAAAAGATCCGCCTGACGGGAAGAAAGCTGGACCAGAAAAACTACTATCATTACACCGGTTATCAGGGCGGCTTAAAACGGATCACCGCGGGAAAGCTTCTGGAAACCCATCCTGACCGTCTGATCCGTTTTGCCGTGCGGGGCATGCTGCCGAAGAATCGCCTGGGACGGGCCATGCTGAAAAAACTGAAAGTCTATGCCGGGCCGGAACATAAACATACTGCACAGAAACCGGAACCCTATTCGGTTACATTATAACGAGGGAGGCAGAACAGAATGAGTCAGGAGCGTATCTACGCCACGGGAAAAAGAAAAAATGCTGCCGCCAGAGTCTATCTTTCGGAAGGCACCGGGCAGATGATCATCAATCGGAAAGAAATGAAGGAATTTCTTGGAGGGCGTGAGACGCTCCACATGATGGTTCAGCAACCTTTTGAGTTGACCGAGACTGTCGGCAAGTATGATGTTCTGGTGAATGTAACAGGCGGCGGTATTTCCGGTCAAGCCGGAGCCATTCGCCATGGTATCTCCCGAGCCCTCTCCCTGGAAGACAGTGCCAAACGGGCCATTCTGAAAAAGGCCGGGCTGATCTCCCGCGACCCGAGAAAGAAAGAGCGGAAAAAACCGGGACAGCCTAAGGCACGGAAGAAGTTTCAGTTTTCAAAACGTTGAAATTTTTTCACAATTGCACCCGTCGGTTATGCCTGCTGCGTATCCGGATTCCATTTTCGTTGACCGGCGGCGGCAACTGAGAAATCAATGCAGGGGGTAGGCTCCTCCGAATTGCAGGAATTTTAGAAAGAGGTCCCCTGGACCTCTTTTTTTTGAGGTCTTCCCAATGATCAAGATTGCCATTGCCGGCGCCACAGGATATACAGGATCGGAACTTCTCCGGATCCTCTATCATCATCCGGAAGCCTCCGTCATACGGATCACGTCGGAACAGAGCGCCGGAAAACATGTGACGGAAGTCTTTCCGGAATTTCGGGACCTCTATGACCTGACCTTCGAGGCACTTCGGGAGGAGACCTTTCTCAAGGACATCGACCTGGTCTTCCTGGCTCTCCCCCACGGAGAATCGATGAAGGTTGTACCCCGGATCACAAATGATTCCATCAGGATCATCGATCTCAGCGCTGATTTCAGGCTTCATCAGGGGGATCTCTACCCACAATGGTACAACCGGAAACACACCGCCCCGGATCTTTTGAACGGCTGGATCTACGGATTGCCGGAACTGCACCGGGAGACGATCCGGAAAGCAAGATATATCGCCAATCCCGGTTGTTACCCCACCAGTGCCCTTCTGGGGATCTCCCCCCTGGTCAAAAAGGGGATCGTCGATCTTCAGGGATTGATCTTTGATGCCAAATCAGGAGTCACAGGCGCTGGTAAATCTCCGAAGGCCCACCTCCACTTCCCCGAAGCCAACGAAGCGCTCATGGCTTACCGGATCGGGGATCATCAGCACACACCGGAGATTGAACAGGAAATTGCACAACAGGCCGGCAAAAAGGTAACCATCAATTTTACACCACACCTGATTCCGATGAGCCGGGGGGTCTACAATACCATCTATGCAACCCTTCGGAAGCAGGTTTCCACGAATGACCTGCTGGGGGTCTACCAGGGATTCTATGAAGCGGAACCCTTCGTGCGGATCCTCCCGGAGGGGTCCGTCCCGAATACCCGACAGGTACGGGGCACCAACTTCTGCGATATCGGCCTGAAAGTCGACCCACGGACAGGCCGGGTGATTGTCGCATCGGCCATCGATAATCTGATCAAGGGAGCCGCCGGTCAGGCGGTTCAGAACATGAATCTCATGATGGGTTTCGATGAAACGACCGGTCTTCGGTTTCCCGCACTGACCCCATAGGATATTTCCATGACCGTAACAATCCGCTCCCTGCCGGGAGGCGTGACCGCCCCCAGGGGCTTTCAGGCCGCAGGCCTTGCCTGCGGGATCAAGAAGGATAAGGCGCCTGATCTTGCGCTGCTCTACTCCGAGATGGATGCTACCGCCGCCGGGCTCTTCACCCGGAACCGGGTCGTCGCCGCTCCCGTTGTGTGGACTCGCAAGACCCTGCGCAACGGCATACTCCGTGCGGTGATTGTCAACAGTGGGAATGCCAATGCCTGTACCGGTCCACAAGGAAAGCAAGATACGGAATCGATGGCGGCGGAAACAGCACGGTGTCTCACCCTTCACAAGCAGGATGTCGCCGTCGCCTCGACCGGAGTGATCGGCCAACCCCTGCCGATGGAAAAAATTCTGCCGGCGATCCCGAAAGTCTCCGCCAAGCTTTCCCCCAGGGGAGGCATGACGGCAGCCCGGGCAATCCTGACGACCGACACCTTTCCCAAGGCAAAAGCAGTCGAAGTGCAGGGGCAGACCGGTCTCTTCCGAATCGGAGGGATCACCAAAGGTTCAGGCATGATCCATCCCAACATGGCCACCATGCTTGCCTTTCTAACCACCGATGCAGCGATCCCCCCGGACCTGATGAAGAAGGCGCTTTGTGAAGCGGTGGATCACTCTTTTCACCGGATCACCGTCGACGGGGATACCAGCACCAACGATACGGTCCTGATCCTGGCCAACGGCGCCTCATCAATAGAAATCTCCTTAGAGAATCTTGTATCCTCCGGCTTTCAAGAAGCCCTGAACCGGGTCTGCCTTGATCTGGCCCGGGAAATCGTAAAAGACGGGGAAGGAGCCACCAAGTTTATTACCATTCAGGTGAAGAACGGCAAGAAGACGCAAGACTGTCTGAAATTAGCAAAGTCTATTGCCACCTCCAGCCTCGTCAAAACAGCCCTCTTCGGGGAAGATGCCAACTGGGGCAGGATTTTTTCTTCCGCCGGAACGGCGGGTGTCCCCTTCCGGCCTGAGTCGGTTGATATCTATTTCGGAGATGTCCAGATTGTTCAAGGGGGTTGTCCCATGGGTTCGGCTGCGGAGAAAAAAGCGGCGCGGGTTCTCAAGAAAAAAAATGTCCAAATTACTGTCGACGTAAACCTCGGCAACGCCTCCGCCGAAGTCTACACCTCGGACCTGAGCTATGACTACGTCCGGATCAACGCCGAGTACCGCTCCTGAA
>CAYQVN010000073.1:0-8935 GCA_964420895.1 uncultured Nitrospirota bacterium
GGAGTCTGGCCCATCGAAGGCTTGCCTTCGATGGGGAAAAGACAACGCAGGCGAGGCCGTCCTGCGGCACTCAAATGCCACCGTATTTACGAATAGGGCCACTAAGGCGCAAGGGGAAGAAAACGAAGGGATGGGCTTTCCGGGATGAGGCCCAGTTCACAGGCGTGATCAAAATAGCGTCGCAGGCTTGCGATCTTTTCGTCATCAAGATCGTAGGAGATACTTTCCCAGTAGCGGACGAGATCGTCTGCGGGAATCCCTACCGTTTCTTCTATCTCCCGGCCGATTTCCAGGTAATGGTCTTCGGCATATTCCCGGGCTTCCCGGAGTTGCCCGACGAGGCGGTAAATCTCCTCCTTTTCTTCCTGCACCATCTCGTGGCGGATCATCCAGAGGGCAAAGACAAAGGGGAGACCCGTAAATTCCCTCCAGAGAACGGAGAGGTCGTAGACAAAACCCTCTTCTTCCTGCTTTAGATGGGTCTTGAGCGCCGAGTTTCCGATATCGATCCGTGCCGCCACATCGGCTGTTCCATGGGTATCTTCATCGGCCAGGCGGCACTGACAGTCCAGATCATACCGCTTCCGCAGAAGAATGCGGAGGAGCGCGTTGGAACTGGCCGATGCTTTGGAGAGAAGGACGGTTTTTCCTCCCAGTTCTTCGATGGGGACCTCCGAGAAGAGCAGGACACTCTGGATCTCCCGGCCGGAGGAGATGGAGAGATCCGGGACGAGGAGATACCGCTCCGGATGAAGGCCATATTCAAAGGAAGAGGAGGGCGCCAGGTCGACCTCACCGTTATAGAGCATCCGGTTCAGGGTAGCCGGCTCACCACGCACAAAGGTAAGGCCGGTTGTGCCGCCTCCTTTCCGCAAGGAATGGAAAAGGGGGATGCAGTTTGCGTAGGGAATTTCTCCAACACGAATCATGGAATCTCCTGAAAGATGGATCATCATAAAAGGTTTGTCTCGTTGCTGTCAAGGAGGAGCGCGGAAGCAAAATGGATTCCACCTTGACCCGCTTTACCGTATGGTGTAAGTATCTTCTGTTTGGTTTTTTCTCTTTTGATGAAAGGTGTTGAGCCGAATGTCGATTCGAATGCTCGGGCGGATCAAACGGATGCATCCCAATACTCTTCTGATCGGGAGCTTTGCTCTGGCCATTCTGTTCGGGGCCGCTCTCCTCCATGCCCGATTTTCCCTGAGGGACGACCCCATTTCCATTCTTGATGCCCTTTTTACGGCGACCTCCGCGGTTTGCGTGACGGGGTTAACCGTAGTCGATACGGGAACCCGTTTTTCCACCGCCGGCCAGGGGATTCTGCTCCTGCTGATCCAGATGGGTGGATTGGGCATCATGACCTACTCGACGGTGGTGATCCTGGTCCTGGGAAAGCGGCTGACCTTTAAGGGGCGGGAACTCGTTCAGGGGACCCTTTCTCACAAAACGGATCTTTCCGTCTCCACGTTGGTGAAGAATGTCTTTTTCATGACCCTCCTCTTCGAGGGGGCGGGATGGGCCCTCCTCTTTGTTCGGTGGCGGACCCTCTTCCCGGCGAAGGAGGCCGTTTTTTCCGCTCTCTTTCATTCCGTGTCGGCCTTCTGCAATGCGGGCTTCTCCCTTTTTTCCCGAAGTCTGGTCGACTACCGAAGCGACCCCTGGATCAATGCCGTCATTCTTTTCCTGATTGTTGCCGGCGGTATCGGCTTTCTGGTCTTGCGGGAGATACAAAAAATTCTGACGACAAAATTTCTGTGGCGAAAACGGATGCGGATCTCGACCCATACCCGTACCGTGCTGGTGACCACCGCCGCATTGATCATTGCCGGCGCCCTGGGATTTCTGCTGTTGGAATGGAACAACACCCTGGCCGGGACCTCCTTCGGTGAAAAATGGCTGATTTCACTCTTCCAGTCGATTACCCCCCGGACGGCAGGGTTCAATAGTGTCGTTTACAACCACATGACCAATGGGACCCTCCTTTTTACCATCATCCTCATGTTCATCGGGGCCTCTCCCGGTTCGGCCGGCGGCGGGGTAAAGACGACCTCCTTTGCCGTGCTTCTGGCCATGGCCCATTCCAAATGGAAGGCCCGGGAGGATACAGTCCTCTTTCGAAGAACGGTTCCGCCCGAGACGGTGGCCCGGGCGATCTCGATTATTCTCCTCTCTCTTCTGCTGATCCTGCTGGGGACGATGGCCTTGATGATTACGGAACTGGGCGACATCCCCCATCCCGAGAGCCGCGGACTTTTCATGGAGTACCTCTTTGAGGCGGTCTCAGCTTTCGGCACAGTGGGACTTTCCACGGGGGTGACGCCGACCCTTTCGTCGGCAGGCAAGATCATCCTCATGGTCCTCATGTTTGTCGGCAGGCTCGGTCCGATCACCGTTGCCTTGGCGATCTCCGGTGGACGTAAAGAGGAGCTTTTTTCTTATCCGGAAGAGAATATTATGGTAGGCTGAATCCAATGATTCTTCGAAAGTTCATCTGCTGAGAAGTGCAACAATCATTGCAACGATAAGGATGCCAAGATGAAACAGCAATTTGTGGTCGTCGGATTGGGGATGTTTGGAAGTCATGTGGCCAAGACCCTTTACGAAGCCGGGGCTGATGTGGTGGCCCTCGACCGGGACCGGGAGGCGGTGCAGCGAGCCAAAGACCATGCCTCCAAGGCGATGGTGGCGGATGTGACCAACAAAGAATTCCTCAAATCCCTCGGTTTGGCGCCGGACGATATTGTCATTATCGCCATGGGAGAATCCCTGGAGGCCAGTATCCTGGCAACCCTGTTTATCAAGGAACTCGGCGTCCGAAAGATTATTGCCAAGGCCAACGAGGAGGACCACGGCAAGATCCTCTCCACTCTCGGTGCCTCCGAGGTGGTCTTTCCCGAAAAGGATGTGGCGATTCGCCTGGCCCGGCGGATCAGTACGAAGAATATCATCGACTATATCCCCTTTGTCGAAGGCTACAGCATCCAGGAGGTGGCCCCTTCGAAGAAGATTGTGGGGCAGAAGATCCGGGACCTCGATTTCCGGCGCAAATTTGGTCTTCAGATTATTGCCATCAAGGATGTGATCGAGAACAAAGTGGAATTGATTATCGATCCGGAAAAGGTCATCAAGGACAGTGAGATGATGATCGTTCTTGGCCAGAACAGTGACCTGGAGCGGATCAAATCACTGTAGCCTGCAATATCTCCTCCGACAAAGTTGTCACAGAAAAGTATCGCCTGAGACAGTTTTGTCTTGTCTTCGCGGAAACCCCTATTCGTTGAAATTACGAACCGATTGAAATCGCACTGATTTTTCCTTTCCTGCTCTTTTTCATGTTTGGCATCTGATTTGCAGCTGAATAAATGTAGAACCCTCCTCATAGAGCTTATCGTAAAAGACTGAGATTCGGGTTTTCTATCTCATCCATAGGGTTGCGACCCTTTGGCATGGAGGAGGGAGGCCTTTCACTCTCCATTGAAAGGATCCTTCACTCTTTGAGAAACCGGGGGAAAGGAGGCGGTACAATGCACTGTCCCAAATGTGGAGCCCAAAAGATGCAGCGGAACAGGCCGGTCTATTTCAACCGGGAGAATAACGAAGGCGGATTTCTCTATCAGGAGGAGAGCTATCACTGCCAAATCTGCGGTAAGGTGATCTTCCTTCATCGGGATATCAAACTTCCCGAAAAGAAATTCGTTCATGGTCAGGTCTGTAACGGAACATGGGAAGAGTCCTGAGAAATCGAAGATATCTTTCAGCAGACTGTACTCAGGGAGGTGAAGATGAGCCGAAAAATAGTGGTTGCCGATCACGAATCCGCCGTCCGCTATACGATAGCCTTTGCCCTGAGGATGTGGGGTTATGAGGTTTGTGAGGCGCAAAACGGCAAAGAAGCGTTGACGATGATCCTGGAGGCGGAAGTGGAGGCGTGCCCCTTTGACCTGCTCCTGACAGAGATCGGGATGCCGGAATTGCGCGGCGATGAACTGATCCGTATCCTCCAAAAGGATGGAGTCTCCCTGCCGAGCATTGTCGTTACGGCCCAGCGGGAGAGCCGGATCCTGAGCCGTCTTTTCAAATACGGCTGCCGCGACATTATCTACAAGCCCTACGACATCCGGGCCCTGGTCCGTCGGGTCGATGCCCTCCTGGACGAATTGGTCCTTCCCTATACCACCCCCCCTCTTCACGCAAAGGCTGTTTGACGGGGATTCCGTCCCATTCCTGTGTATAGGTCCCGCAAGATTTCCCTGCTGACCAAAAATGAAAAGTGCGTCTTGACAGGAAGGCCCGTTTTCGGTATAAAATGAAAAAGGCGATGGAGTCCGCCGAATAAAATGCCGCCGTTCCGGGCTGATGACTCCTGCTCAGGGTTTTTAAAATCGGGTGGGAGACAGTCCGGGAAAGATCTGCAACTTATGCCTCCCTCCCTGTATTCCATCTGGAGAGGAGGTTTTTTTATGGATTACCACAGCGAGGCGTCTTTCCTTGGAGAAGATCTTTCCTCCCCGAAAGGTTCGCCCCGCCACTGCGATGTAAGGCCACTCTTGGATGGGGCTTCCGGCCTGATCGGGGAACTGGGTAAGGATTTTACCGAGGACCGGGAACGCCTTGATGAATTGTGCGAACGGCTGGTTCGGGAGCGCTTTCATCTTGCCGTTTTGGGACAGTTCAAGCGGGGCAAGAGCACGCTTCTCAATGCCCTGCTGGGAGAGCCGCTTCTTCCGTCGGCCGTCATCCCCCTGACGGCGATTCCGACCTTTCTCCGCTATGGCCCGAGACGGTCGGTCTGGATCTCCTTTGAAGGAGGAGAACGGGAAGAGTGTCTCGGCTGTCCCCACGACTCCCTGGTGGAACTCTTAGAGCGGCACGTGACGGAAGAACAGAACCCCGAGAACCGTCTCGGCGTCGTCCAGGTTGATGTAGAACATCCCGCGCCCCTCCTCGACCGAGGGGTGGTGCTCATCGATACCCCCGGGATCGGTTCCACCTTCCGCCACAATACGGAAGCGACGATCAATTTTCTCGAACAGTGCGACGCGGCCATCTTTGTCGTTTCCGCAGATCCGCCCATGACGGAGGTCGAGGTCGATTTTCTTCAGGCCGTCCGTGGCCATGTCAAACGCCTCTTCTTCATCCTCAACAAGATCGATTATCTTTCTCCCGAAGAACGAGATCGGTGCGCCGCTTTCCTGATGAAGGTCCTCAAGAACTGTGTCCCTCCCGGTGAAGTGCCGAGGATCTTTCCCGTATCGGCCCGCGACGGGCTGGCGGCCCGGGTCCGGGAGGATGGAGAGAGTTGGAAAGAGAGCGGTATGGAGGCCGTGGAGTCGTACCTCACCGGTTTTCTGACCCGGGAAAAAGGGGAGACCCTCCGCCAGGCGATCGCCGCCAAGGCCCGGAATCTCCTGACCGAAGTGGAACGGAAGATCCTTCTTGGGAGGCGGTCTCTTGAGACTCCCTTGGAGGAACTGGAAGACAAACTTCTCCTCTTCGACCGGAAGTCCGCTGAGGCTGAAGGGATGCGCCGGACGGCGGGGGACCTTTTGGCCGGGGACCGGAAACGGGTGGTCGAATTCCTGGAAGAACAGGCGGCGGCACTCCGGGAGGAGGCTCGGGGGCACTTTGCCGATCTTCTGAACCGGGAGTTGAACAATACAGCAGGACGTGCCGGTCTGGAAGATCGGGCGAAGAAAATGATCGCGGAGAATATCCCCCTCTTTTTTGAAAGGCATCTTGGCGATCTCTCCCGGGACATGGAAAAACGGATCGGAGATCTGATCAACCTCCATCAGGGGCGGGCAAATGAACTCCTCGAAACGATCCAGCGAACCGCCTGCGAACTCTTTGATCTCCCCTATACACCGCTCCGGGAGGCGGGGGCCCCCGACCGTGTACGGAAACCCTATTGGGTTACCCATCGCTGGAGTAACCGCTTAAGTTCCGTTCCGACGGGGATGCTGGACTGGGCGCTCCCTCGTCCGGTCCTCTTCCGTCAGGTCAAGAAGCGGATCCTGGAGGAGGTGGAGGACCTCTTGATGCATAACGTGGAGAACCTCCGCTGGGCCACCCTGCAGAATATTGACCGGACCTTCCGGCGTTTTGTTTCCCAATTGGACGAGCACCTGAAACGGACCATTGAAGGGACCCGGAATGCAATTCTCCACGGGCGGGAACGTCAGGAGAAGGGCCGGGACCGTGTTGTCGGGGAGATTGAAGCGCTGATTGAGCAGGAACGGCGGGCGGCGGAGATCGCATCGGCCCTGGGTGCGGCCGGCGGTTTGCCCCGGAAGGAACCGGGCGGTGCAGAGAGACTGGACTCGTAAAACAGGAGGGAAGCATGGCACACGGACTGGCGTTGATCTTACTTTTAGGACTGCTGGCGGACACTCTCTTCCGGCGATTCCGTCTGCCGGGTCTGGTCGGGATGCTCCTCGTGGGGATTTTGTGCGGCCCCTATGCCCTGAATCTTCTCTCCCCCGAGTTGATGAAGGTCTCCGGAGACTTCCGGATGATTGCCCTCATTGTGATCCTTTTGCGTGCCGGTCTGGAACTTCGGCGGGATACCTTGAATCGGATCGGGAAAACGGCGGCCCTCATGTCCTGTGTCCCGGCCCTCTTTGAAGGGGCCGCCCTGACCCTCCTCGGCCCTTTTTTCCTGCCCATCACCTATCTGGAGTCCGCCCTGCTGGCTGCCATCCTGGCGGCGGTCTCGCCGGCAGTGGTCGTGCCGCTGATGCTCGACTTTATTCACAAAAAGAAAGGGACCCGAAAGGGAATCCCTACGTTGATCCTGGCGGCCTCCTCGGTGGATGATGTTTTCGTGATCGTGATCTTTTCCATCCTCATGGGGATGGCCACAGGGGTGAAGGTCAATGTTTTCACAAAACTCCTGGAGATTCCGGAATCGATTCTCTTCGGGGTTGTCGTCGGAGCCTTCTGCGGTTGGATCCTCTACCAGGTCTTTACGCACCGCAGAATTCGCGCCACCAAGATGGGATTGATCGTCCTCGGTGTCTCCATCTTTCTCACCTGGATCGAGGAGATCTTAAAGGGGATTGTTCCCGTGGCCTCCCTCCTCGGCGTCATGACCGTCGGTTTCGTCCTCCTGGAAAAGGCGGAAAGAGTTGCCCACAAGATCTCCCGCAAAATGGACAAGATCTGGATCTTTGCCGAGCTTCTCCTCTTCGCCCTCGTCGGGGCGCAGGTGAATATCGGCGTGGCCTGGCATGCCGGGCTTGCCGGAGCGGCCCTGATCTTTCTCGGTCTGATTGCCCGGAGTGCCGGGACCTACCTCTCCCTCTTGGGAACAGATCTGACGGGCAGAGAAAAGTTCTTTTGCATTCTGGCCTACCTCCCTAAGGCAACCGTCCAGGCGGCCATCGGTGCCGTACCTCTCGCTGCCGGGATTCCCGGTGGGGAGGTGATCCTTGCCGTGGCGGTTCTCTCCATCCTGCTTACCGCTCCCATCGGCGCCATCCTGATCATCTTCTACGGGGAGCGTGTCCTCCAGGTGGAGGAGGCCGCCTTACAACACGCCACCACAGCCGTCACATCCATCCCGGAAGAGAGGGGAATGGTTTCACTCTGACACAGTCTCCCCCTTTGTGTACCCTTATAACCGGAAAGGGGGAACACTGAAGGGGCGGTATCTCCCCTCGGGGGTGACAGGTTCATAGGGGACAGACAAGACGAATGAAAGGACGGGAATGAGCGTCAAGATTCCTCAAAGGTCTCGGTTCGGCTTCTTCCGGAATGTGATTGCTGCAGGGTGGGTGAGCTTTTTCATGGATGTGAGCTCGGAGATGATCTATCCTCTGGTACCTCTCTTTCTGTCTGAGGTCCTCGGAGGGAGCATGGCCATAGTCGGCCTCGTGGAAGGGGCGGCGGAATCAACAGCCAGTCTGCTGAAGGTGGTCTCGGGTCGGATTTCCGACCGGATGGGTAAACGGAAATCGCTCATGGCCCTGGGATACGGTATCTCCACCTTCAGCCGGCCTCTGCTCGTGCTGGCCGCAGGATGGCCGATGGTCTTTGGCGCCCGGTTCATGGATCGCCTCGGCAAGGGGGTCCGCACCGCGCCCCGTGATGCCCTTCTCGCGGAGTCGGCGCCACCCTTCATGCTGGGACGGGCCTTCGGCTATCATCGGGCTCTTGATACCCTGGGGGCTGTGGTCGGTCCGGCTGTCGCTTGGTTTCTCCAGTCTTCCCTGTCCGTAGGGTATCGAACGATCTTTCTGCTCTCCATCCTTCCGGCTCTCCTTGCCCTTGGAACCATCTTCCGCCGGATCGAGGAGACAGGAACGGGACGGATCCGGGAGGGGAAATACCCTCCTTCGTCTTTCCGTCGTCTGGATGGAAGATTTTACGGTTTTCTCTTCATCTCCGCCCTCTTTGCCCTCGGAAACTCGAGCAATGTCTTCCTCCTCCTTAAGGCACGGCAACTGGGCATGGCGACATCGACAATCCCCCTGATCTATCTGCTGCTGAACGGGGTCTATGCCCTCTCTTCCTATCCAGCAGGGGTCCTGGCCGACCGGTTCGGGAAGAAGAGAATGATCCTGCTTGGATTTCTTCTCTTTTCCCTTCTCTATTACGGTTTTGCCAAGGTCACTCTTCCCTGGGAGCTTTGGGTACTCTTTCTGGGATACGGTCTCTATCAGGGCCTGACCGAGGGTGTTCAGCGGGCCTTCCTGGCGGAGATTGTTCCATCCGACGGCAAGGCCACGGCCTTCGGGATTTATCATGGCGTTATCGGCATGGCCCTCTTTCCCGCCAGTCTCATCGGCGGATGGCTCTGGGACCGGTTCACGCCCTCTGCAACCTTCTACTTTGGCATGGTAACAGGGGCGATTTCCTTCTTCCTCTTTATTGGTTACGTGGTTTGCATGCAGAGAGAATACGTGTAACACCGATCGGTTTAATGACATGACGA
>CAYQVN010000074.1:0-8925 GCA_964420895.1 uncultured Nitrospirota bacterium
ACGATCTCGCCCTTTTTCCCTCTCCTTCTGCGATGCTCGGCTGCGTGGAGGGGTTTCGCTCCCCCTGCGGGGGAGTTGGGAAGTCCCGTCCCGGATAAACCGGGACGCTACATGCTTCGCAGGTGGTAAACCCCAGCGCTACTTTGTGCCTCTGTCCCTTTGATCTTGCCTTTCTCCGTGACCTCCGTGTGCTCCGTGGTAAATTGCTTTAGACTTTAACTTGTTTTTTTTCTTCACGACCTTCATGTCCTTCATGGTGAGTTCTTATTGCCGTCCTTGATCTCGATCAGCGGAAGATCCACCAGTTGAGTATTTTTTCGTTATGGGTCAACTCCGCAAAGGTCCCGATGCCTAACAGAATCACATAGAGGATCAACCCCCCTAAAAGGATGTAAGACCCGTAACGTCCCCAGAAGGTATCTTCGTTCTTTTCTTCTTCCTGTGGTTGGTCCTGTAAACTCTCACCGACCATGATCTTCCTCCCATTTTCTAATTACAATTTTCCAATTTCTGCCTTACAACGCCTTGGCTTCCTCCTTCAACATCCGCACCAACTCTTTTACGGCATCAGCCGGTTCTCCGGGGATCTTCTTCCCCGCTTTCCTTTCCGGCGGAGACGACCAGGATTGTGCCTTCACCTTTGCAGCGAGAGCATCACCGCTCCCGAGGGCGGCCGCATCCACGATCTTGATCTCCTTCTTCTTCGCCTTCATAATCCCCGGCAATGATGCATAGCGGGGTTCGTTCAATCCCTTCTGGGTGGTCACCAGTGCAGGCAGGGGTACTTCCAGTGCCTCTTTCCCCCCTTCCACTTCCCGTTCCACCGTAATGGTCTTGCCGTCCTCGGCAGGGGTCAGCTTTGTAATCACTGTCGCCTGAGGAATTCCCAGGAATTCCGCCAGGGCGGGCCCCACAAAGGCGGCATTGTCATCGACCGCCTGCTTCCCGCAAAAGATCAGATCGAACTCCATACCGGAGATCACCGCCGCCAGGGCCTTCGCCGTCATGAAGGGATCGGCCCCCTCGAAGGCCTCATCCTTCAGATGAATCGCCCGGTCGGCCCCCATGGCAAGACAGGTCCGGATCGCTTCGGTGGCCCGGTCCGGTCCCAGGGAAATCACCACCACTTCACCGCCCAGTTTCTCTTTGACCTTGAGGGCCTCCTCCACACCATATTCGTCATATGGATTGACGACGTAACTGAGGTCCCCTGTTTCGATCCCCTTCCCATCACCGGAGACAGTAATCCGTGCCGCCGTATCCGGCACCTGTTTCATGCAGACGATAATGTTCATGCTTCCTCCCTACCGTTCGTCCTCATTCTCTAATCGTAGCAGACGCACATCTTCCCGGTCCACATCCCGTCCCGCCGCTTCTTTGGACGCATGTTCAAGGACGCGAATACGTCCTGAAGGCGGTTCAGCATTTTTCCTCAGTTCCACAATACCGGGATTATTTTCCAGCACCAAATCAGTAAAGGCACACAACATCTCCATCCGTTCGGAGAGAGACAGTGCACGAAACCATCTTACCTTTGCCTCGGGGGACTCCTCCAACCGACTATGAGAAATCTTATTTTTCATAATTTAGTACCCGCCCTTTTTCAACAGGTCCCGGGCAATGACGATATGCTGGATCTCGTTGGTTCCCTCGAAGATCCGGTTGATCCGGGCATCCCGATAGAAGCGCTCGATCGGCATATGGGTCATGTACCCCATGCCGGCATGGATCTGCATGGCCCGATCGACGATCACCCCCTGCCAATCGGTGCAGAGAAGTTTCACCGAGGCCGATTCCCGGGAGAATTTTTCCCCGCCATCGGCCATCGACGCCGTGCGGTAGACCATGCTTTCCATGGCGTAGATCTTCGTCGCCATCTCGGCAAGGTAGAACTGGATGATCTGCTGATCCGCGATGGGGCGGCCGAACTGTTTCCGCTCTCCGGCATGGCGAATGGAAAGAGCCAGCATCTCTTTCGAGGACCCCAGGGCCGCGGCGCCAAGACCGAGTCTGCCATAGTCGAGGGTCTGCATGGCGTTCTTAAACCCCTCGCCCACCTTACCGAGAACCTGTGACCGGGGAATCCGCATCTCCTCGAAGATCAGCTCCGCCGTGTTCGATCCACGGATCCCCATCTTGTCTTCAATCGTCCCTACGGAAAAACCGGGAGTGTCCGTCGGAACAATGAAGGCGGTAATCCCACCGTGAGGCCCCTTTGCAGAATCGGTGGCGGCATAGAGGATAACGATGTCGGCGATCCCGCCGTTGGTGATCCAGATTTTGCTCCCGTTAATAACGAACTCGTCACCGTCTTCAACAGCCGTGGTCTTCAGACTCCCGGCGTCGGAGCCGGCGCCCGGTTCCGTCAGGGCAAAAGCACCCAGTTTTTCACCTGTCGCCATGGGCATCAGGAAGGTCTTCTTCTGTTCCTCCGTTCCACCGAGGAGAATCGGCATGCAACCGATACTCTGGTGAGCGGCGACGGTGATGGCAAAACTGGCGCAGCCGTGGGAGAGTTCCTCCATCATGATGCAGTAGCCGATCTCACCGAAGCCGCTCCCGCCGTAGGCCTCGGGAATGGCGATCCCGAAGAGACCGTTTTCCGCCCCTTTGGCGATCAGTTCCCTGGGGACCTCTTTTTCCTGGTCGATCTTCGCCGCCAGGGGCCGGACATCCCGGTCGGTAAACTTTTTCACCATCTCCCGGATCATTCGATGTTCTTCGGTAAAGTGGAAGTCCATCATCACTCCTCACTCTGGGTGGTGTAAAGTTGCGCCGGGTAGGCCGCACGGTCCAGGGTCGCCGTGGCGATCTTTTTGAGCAGTTCGTCGTCATTGCGGTCGATCATTCGGCTGTTGCGGCGAATCCTGCGCCAGGCGAAATTACAGAAGGTCTTACAAATATCGATCTCCGCAGCAGCAAGTTCAGCGCCCCGGTTATGGATGGCGGCAGTCACCCGGGAGATCACGCAGGTCATTACATAGAGATCGATCACCATCTCGGCGATCCGCTCCAGGACAAATTCCTTTTCCACGATCTTTTTTCGGTAACGGCGGAGCACCTTTTCGGCGGCCTCGGGGAGGTGCCGGACATACTCCTCCACCCGTCGGACTTCATCTTCCAGGAGGGCATCGGCCTTTTCAATACGGTCCCCCGCCAGGGAGGTGATCTTCCGGACGGCATAGTCAGCCAGTTGCCCGATATTGTGGAGGGGATCCTTGATGGCCCGGGCAACCTCTTTCAGGTTCTCGCCCGGTCCCTGAAGGCCGGAAAGCGCGATGAAGAGACGGAGGATCTCGTTGGTCCCTTCGAAGATCATGTTGATCCGGGCGTCCCGCAGAAATCGCTCGTGGGGGTATTCCTCCATGAAGCCGTTGCCGCCCATGATCTGGAGGGCGTCGTTGATGACCTCCCAGACGCGGTCTGTGGAAAAGACCTTGGAGATGGCTGACTCCAGAGAATAGTCAACATCCCCCCGGTCAACCAATCCTGCCGTCATGTAGGTGGCGCTTTCCATGGCGTAGGTATTGACTACCATGCGGGAGATCTTTTCCTGGATCATTTCGAATTCGGCGATCGGTTTTTTGAACTGTTCCCGTTCCTTCGCATGGGCCACGGAGGCCTCGATCATTGTTTTGGCTGCCCCCACACATCCCGAGGCGAGTCCCAGCCGTCCCGAGTTGAGAACCTCCATGGCAACCTTGAAACCCTGCCCTTCCTCGCCTAACAGATTTTCCAAAGGGACCTTGACATTCTCGAAGAGGACCGGCGTCGTGGAGGAGCCGCGAATCCCCAGTTTCTTTTCTTCGGGGCCGATGGTGATCCCGCCCAGGTCCTTGGTCACCAGAAAGGCGGTGACCCGGTTCTTCTTCTCTCCTTTGACTTCCACCTCGGTCTGGGCGAAGACGGTAAAGAATTCAGCCATGCCCCCGTTCGTAACCCACTGCTTCGAGCCGTTCAGAATATAGTGGTCCCCTTCCCGGACAGCCGTCGACTTCAACCCCTGGGCGTCGGACCCGGCCCCCGGTTCCGTCAGACAGAAGGCAGCAATCATCTCGCCGGTGGCCAGTTTCGGTAGATATTTACGCTTCTGCTCCTCCGTCCCGAAAAGGAGCAGTCCCTTGAAGCCGATTGACTGATGCCCACCGACAGTAACCGCCACCGAAGCGCTGACACGGGAGAGTTCCTCGATGACCTTGCAGTAAGCCCGCTGGGAGAGGGCGAACCCTTCATATTCCTCGGGGATCACCATCCCCATCAGTCCCAGTTCACTCAGCCCCGCCATGACTTCGTCGGGGATCTTCTTCTCCTTGTCGATCTTTTCGGAATCAATCCGGTCCCGGCAGAACTTCCCCACCGAATCGACGATGATGTTGAGATTTTCCAACTCCTCCCCGGCAAGATGGGGATAGGGAAAAAGAATATCCTCTTCAATCTTTCCCTCAAAGAGGGCCTTGCAAAAACTCCGTTTTTCCTGATCCGCCATAAAACACTCCTCATGACCGGCGCCTCGCTTCGCGCCGGAAATGGTTCAGTAGAAACTCCTACCCTGTTCCGCCATCTCAATGATCCGCGCCGCCGGCTTGAAACGCTCCCCGAACCGCCCGGCATAATCCTCCAAATCCTTCCGGATCGCCGCAAGGCCCAGACTGTCGGCATAACGGAGGAGCCCGCCCCGGAAGGGAGGGAAACCGGTGCCGAAGATCATCCCCGCATCGACCACTGACGGCCGGTCGGCAATCCCCTCTTCCAGGATCATGGCCGCCTCGTTGATCATCGTCAGGACCAGACGTCCCGTAATCTCTGTTTCCAGGATCCCCGAGGGCTCCTTCCGGATACCGGCAACCATTTTCTCCGTCTCCGGCGCGACGTTTTTCTCTTTTCCCTTGTAGGCATAGAAACCTTTGCCGTTCTTTTTGCCGAGGCGGTCCGCCTCAACCATCTTCGAGAGGATCACGGAAGGATGCATCCGGTCGCCGTAAGCCTCATGGAGGATCCCGGCCACCTTGAAGGCCACGTCAAGACCGATGGCATCGAGGAGGATAAACACCCCCATGGGCATGCCGAAATCGCGCATGAGCCGGTCTACTGTACGGATTCCAACCCCTTCTTCGACAAGAAGCGCCCCTTCGTTCAGGTAGGGCATGAGGATCCGGTTGACGAGAAACCCTTCCCGGTCGCCTACCACGATGGGTGTCTTGCCAAGTTTCTGGGAAAGAGCAACAATGGTGGCCACCGTCTCATCGGAGGTCTGCTCCCCCCGGATTACTTCAACGAGGGGCATCTTGTCAACGGGATTGAAGAAGTGCATCCCCACGACCTTTTCCGGATTACGGGAGGCCGTGGCGATCTCGGTCACGGAGAGGGAGGAGGTATTCGTGGCGAAGATCGCATGGGGCGGCAGGACCTCTTCGATATCCTGGAGGACCGCCTTCTTGATCTCCATCTTCTCCACCACGGCTTCCACCACGAGATCGGACCGGCGAAAACCGGTCTTCTCCGTCGTCCCGCTTAAATGTCCGAATTTTCGATCCAGGTCTTTTTTGTCGATGATCCGTTTCTTCTTTTTAAGGGCCAGAACTTTCCATGCGGCACGAAGACCGCTGGCAATGGCAGCGGTATTAATATCCTTCATCCGGACGGGGATCTCACGTTCAGCAAAGAGTTCGGCAATGCCACCGCCCATGATGCCGGCGCCCAGTACCCCGGCCTTTCGGACCGGCAGAGGGTCGATCCCGGCATCGGTTACACCCCGGTCCTTCTTGAATTCTTCCTGGAGATAAAAAACACGGATCAGGTTCTTGGAGACCGGCGTTACCGCCGTTTCGCCCAGGTAGCGGGCCTCGATAACGAGTCCCTCCTTCATCCCCTGGAGAAACCCCTGCTCGACGGCATCAAGGGCCTTGAGTGGCGCAGGGTATTGCCCTCGGGTCTGCTTCTCCGTCTGCTCCCGGGCCTTCTTGAAGATAAATTTCCGTCCCAGAGGCGTCGTCTCTAAAAGGGTCTCCAGAAGATCCATCTTCCGGTGCATCCCTTCGGTGCGACGCCATCCCGGTCCCATGATCTTTTTTGCGAAGGCAATGGCCGCATCCATGAGGATCTCCCGGGGGACAACGTCGTCGGCCAGGCCGAGTTTCTTCGCCTTTTTCGGATAGATGCTTTTGCCCGTCAGGATGTAGCCGAGTCCCTTCTGAATTCCGATCAGGCGGGGAAGGCGCTGGCTCCCGCCGAATCCGGGAATGATCCCGAGTTTCACCTCCGGCTGCCCCAGGACGGTTTTGGGATGGTCCGTAACGATTCGGTAGTGACAGGCCAGGGCAAGTTCCATCCCACCGCCGAGACAGACGCCGTCAATGGCGGCAATTACGGGGATGGGGAGACTCTCCAGCCGGTCGAGGATGATCTGCCCCCGCCGGGCCAGTTCCTCTCCGTGATGGGGCTCCTCGATCCCTTCGATCTCCCGGATATCGGCCCCTGCGATGAAGATCCCCTTCTTGGCGCTGTTGATGATGATCGCCTGAACCTCATGATTCGCCGCAAGGTCGTTAACCGCCTGCGAAAAGGACTCCATCACAGCTGAGGTCAGCTTGTTGACCTTCTCACCGGGAAGATCAAAGGTCAACAGCGCGATCCCGTCATCCCGAACTTGAACCTGGATAGGTGTCTCCATAAATGTCCTCAATATTAATTAATGTATGACATTAATTTATATATTTAACTTATTGATTTCGTTCTACTATAACCGCACCACCCTGTCCGCCTCCGATACAGAGCGTGGCCAGTCCGAGGTTCAGATTCCGCCTCTTCATTTCCTTCAAGAGGGTCAGGATCAACCGGGTGCCGCTGGAACCAACAGGATGGCCCTGGGCAATCGCCCCGCCATTGACATTCAATCTTTCCCGATCGATCTCACCGAGGGGGGATTTCCGGTCGAGATATTTTTCAGAGAATTCCGCCGAGGCCATCGCCTTTTCACAGGCCAGGACCTGGGCAGCAAAGGCCTCGTTGATCTCAAGGAGATCCAAGTCCTTGAGAGCGAGCTGTGCCCGTTTCAGCGCCCGCTGGGTGGCAAAGACCGGTCCCAGTCCCATCCGGCTCGGATCGCAGCCGGCAAAACCGTAGGAGCGGATCATGCCCAGCGGTTCATAACCGAGTTCGGCGGCCTTCTCTTCCGACATGACGAGGACCGCCGCCGCACCGTCGGTAATCTGGGAGGAGTTGCCTGCTGTGACTGTCCCATGTCGTTTGTCAAAAACGGGACGGAGTTTCCCCAGGGCCTCCAGGGTCTGCCCCTTCCGGACCCCGTTGTCTTCCACGACAGCATCCTTGAATTTGGGTGGGACATAAGTCGGCACGATCTCGTCGGCAAAGCGGTTCTCTTCTATCGCCTTCTCGGTACGTTGATGACTGACCAGAGAAAAGGCATCCTGTTCTTCACGGGTCAACCCGAAATCCCGGGCGAGGACTTCCGCAGTCTGTCCCATGTTCAATCCGCAGACGGGATCGGTCAGACCGAGGAGGAGGCCGATCACCGGCTTGAAATGAGCTGGACGGAGGGTGGAGAGTACCTTGAGGCGGGCAGGAAGGGTCCTGGCCCGCTGGAAGGCCTGCAGAATCTCTTGAAATGATTTCGAATAGAGGACGGGGATGTTGCTCATCGATTCCACACCGCCGGCAATGACTACCTCGGACTCTCCCACAACGATCTGGCGATAGGCATTGACGACGGCCTGCATCCCCGAAGCGCAGTTACGATGGACGGTGTAGGCAGGAACGGCCCGGGGGATCCCGGCCTTGAGGGCGATCACACGGGCGATGTTTGCCGAATCGGCCGGTTGGCCCACGTTCCCGATGATCACTTCATCGACAATAGCAGGGTCGAGATCGAGCCGTTCCACCAACTCCCGGACAACGACGCGGCCGAGTTCAGATGCGGAGAGGTCATTAAACAGGGTCCAAGCCTTGATATAAGGGGTCCTGACCCCATCGACGATCACTACCCTCTTCTTCTTCATAGGGCCTCCTCAAAAGGACGTCGTTACATTCTTTTTACCCCAAATCCCCTACTTGTCAAATCTCCGGAGCCGCATCGAGTCTGTCCGGCACCCTTTTGACAAGTATACCCCATTGGTTCTTTCTCTGTCAACGAAACCGTTGAATTTTCCGATAGTTGAGGTGATTCTTTCATCCCTTGCTTCAATTCATCGCTTGACATTCTCCCGGCGGATTCTATAGTTTTAACTGGAGGAAAAAGGAGAAAATTGATGCAAAAGCCAAATGGAAAAGCACAATGGATATTTCCGATACTTATCTTGTCTTACTTCCTTCTGATACAGCCGGCTGCAGCTGAGAAAGAGCTCGAAAAAGAGGTGAAGCTGACAAACGTCACCTATTCTCTGGTGGACAGCAAGGAAGCGGGTGTTAAGAAATACACCATGGAAGCCGATTTTCATGCAACCAAGGAAATGGTCTGCGGGGTGATCTGTGACTATTACAACCTGAACACCTTCATGCCGAAGGATATCCGG
Organism: uncultured Nitrospirota bacterium; assembly: GCA_964420895.1. Lineage (GTDB taxonomy): Bacteria > CG2-30-53-67 > CG2-30-53-67 > CG2-30-53-67 > CG2-30-53-67 > JAADIO01. The sequence continues at coordinate 8,529 of CAYQVN010000074.1, forward strand.
TCGAAAGTTCTGCAGGGCTCCTCCAACCGGTTAACCATGGAGGTCACCATGGATCTCCCCTGGCCCTTCGAAGATGTAAAAAGTACGCTCCTGGTGCGCTTTGACAAGAAGAATGCAAAAGCCCGCTGGAATCTGGTGGGTGGAAATATTAAGCGGAACGATGGAACCATTGAAATTGTCGACCGGGGGGATCACTCCCACGTAACACAGATCACCTATCTGAACATCGGCCGGTACTATCCCGACTGGTTCATCAAGATGTATACCCGGACACTGACCTACAAAATCATGCGGGCCATTCGGGGAAGACTGGAGGCCGAAGAACGTCAACTCGCCCTGCCGTAGTGGTCCTGTTCGTAAATACTGTGACGCACCGAGAGGGTCGCAGGGCGGTCTC
>CAYQVN010000075.1:0-1661 GCA_964420895.1 uncultured Nitrospirota bacterium
TCGGGACTGGCAGCGCTTCGACATGAGGCTCAGCGACTGGGGCCACCTCTCCTGGGTCGGCGTGACCATGGATCTTTCTACCGACGACGAGGTCTTCGTCTGGGACGGAAGCGCCGTGCAGCAATTGACCAATGACGACGGCAATGCCCTGAATACCTCCATCAACAACCTCGGCCAGGTAGTCTGGGAGAACTTCGACACCACACCGGGTAACAGCGACTGGGAGGTCTGGCTTGCCACACCCACGGCCGTCCCCGAACCGGGCAGTCTGCTCCTCATCACCACAGGCATCGCATTGCTTTCCCTGCGGCGTTCCCGCAAGAGTGAATGAATTTTTACCTCGCTATAGGATCTTATCCGTTCGTCCTGAGTCGATCAAAGGGGCGACGGATAAGATCCATATTCTTCCAAAGCATTCACCCCTCTACGATGTCGCACATCTTCTCCGTAAATCGGAAAAATTTGACAACACGTCGCCATTTCACTATAATTCGGGGCAGTTCCTGACAAAATTTCATAGAAAAAAAGAGGCTCTTTCTCATCTCTACAGAGGCCGGTTTTCTCCCATACTGACGAACCAATGATCCTGTTACTCGCCGGAGGAATCCATGATGGAAATCGACAGTGAAATCGACGTGACCGGAAAGGTCTGCCCCGGTCCTCTCATCGCAATTGCCAAGGCGGTACGCAACCTTGAGAAGGGCGCCCTCCTCCGTATCACCGGTGATGATCCTCTCTTCGAAGAATCGGTCCTCGACTTTTGCAAAGAAGGAGAACATGAAATCGTCGAGACAACGCGGGAAGGAAAACAGGTCAGTATCGTCCTTCAAAGATAAGTAGTCTCACAAATAACCGGGAGGCCAGGATGGCCAAAAAGGGAACCATCATGATCATGAGCGGTGAGATGGACCGGGTCCACACCGCCTTTCTCATCGCCACGGGCTTTGCCGCCCTCGGGGTGGAGATGAAGATGTGGTTCGTTCTCTGGGGGCACAACTGCCTCAAGAAACGGCGGGGGCTCTTCGCCTGGCGCCGTAAGCCCGAACCTGCCCGGGAAGGGACCTACCGGAACCTTGACACCGATAATTACCTCCAGCCGATGGTGGAACTTCTCAACCGCGGCGGCGCCGATCACCTCCCCCTCTCCCAGCTGAACCTGATGGGCCTCGGTCCCGCCCTCTTCCGGAAAATGATGAAGAAAAAGAATATCCCCACCCTGAAAGAACTGATCGCCGACGCCGATGACTTAGGGGTGAAGTTCATCCTCTGCCAGATCTGCGTCGACGCCCTCGGCCTGAGTGTGGACGACCTGATCGTCCCCCATGTGGAGGTCAAAGGGGTGGCTGCCTACATGCAGGACACCATGGAGGCCCATGTAAACCTCTTTATTTGAGGGGATTCCTCTCTTACGGAAGGAATTTCTCTTACTCTTAATCTTCATCGTAATCTTGATCAATTCTTTCAATATCATCTGATTAAGATTAAGAGTAAGATTACGATGAAGAATCAGGTAGACGACACTTTCCCGGCTCCCCCGTCGGGGGAGAGCAGCTGCGACAAAGCCGAGCATTGCAGAACCGCTGAAAAACCGCGTGGGTAAAGAGAGATGAACAGAAAAAGCAGAGAACATCTCGAGGAAATCCTGAGATTACGGGAAGATA
>CAYQVN010000075.1:1761-8897 GCA_964420895.1 uncultured Nitrospirota bacterium
ATGAACAGAAAAAGCAGAGAACATCTCGAGGAAATCCTGAGATTACGGGAAGATAATGCCTTCTTCCGCAAGACCCTCAACGAAACCACCGGGGGACAGGAACTCCTCCGGCAGCGGATGGAATTCACCCAGATTCTGAAGGTCAGTCAGGCCGTCGTCTCCGAACTCGACCTTCAAAAGGTCCTCAATCGCGTGGCGGAGTCGGCCCGGGAGATCATCGAGGCAGACACGGTCGTCGTCCCGATGCTGAACGAGGAGCGTGACCACTACGCCTACATGGCGGCGGTGGGAGAAGGGGCCGAGGAATTCGTCAGTCTGCGATACAAGATTCACGTCGGCATGTGCGGCTGGGTCCTCCAGAAAGAACGCCCCCTCCTCTTCGGGGAACCGTCGGAATGGTGGATGGAGGAGAAGACCCCCTGGGAGGAGGGACAGCAGTCGGCCCTTCTGGTCCCCCTCTTCGGGCGAAAGGGGATCATCGGCGGACTCTCCGGCCTCGGCAAGAAGGGGGGCGGAAGCTTCTCAGAACATGACCTTGACCTTCTGACCCTCTTTGCCAACCAGGTGAGCGTCGCCATCGAGAATGCCCGCCTTTTCCGGGAAAAAGAAGCCGTCATTTCGGATCTGGAAAAAGAGAAGGAACGGCTGGCCGTAACCCTGCGCAGTATCGGCGACGGGGTGATTACCACCGACAGGTCAGGCCTCGTTATCCTGGTCAACAAGGTGGCCGAGGAACTGACCGGATGGCGGCAGGAGGAGGCCGCCGGACAGCCGCTGCAGGCGATCTTTCACATCATTAACGAAAAGACACGCCTCCGCTGTGACGATCCCGTCTCGCAGGTCCTCGAGTCAGGAAAGATCATCGGCCTGGCCAACCATACCGTCCTCATCGCAAAAGACGAAACGGAACGGGTCATTGCCGACAGCGGGGCACCGATCCGGGACCGGGAAAGCCGGGTCATCGGCGCCGTTCTCGTCTTCCGGGACATTACCGAGAAAAGAAAGATCGAATCGGAACTGTTGAAAGTCAAAAAACTTGAATCGTTGGGTGTCCTGGCGGGGGGGATCGCCCACGATTTCAATAACATCCTCGTCGCTATTCTCGGGAATCTCAGCCTCGCCACGGAGAGTCTCGCACCCGACAACGCCATCTATCCACTGCTCCGGCAGGCCGAAAAGGCCTCACTTCGTGCCCAGGGGTTGACCCAACAACTGCTCACCTTCTCCAAGGGGGGAGCCCCGGTCCGGAAACTCGCAGCTATTGCTGAAGTGATTCGCGATTCCTGCGACTTCGTCCTCCGGGGGAGCGGAATCCGCTGTGCCTACCGGATCCCCGAAGATCTTCGGCCGGTGGAAATCGATACCGGCCAGATGAGCCAGGTAATTCAGAACCTGGTCTTAAATGCCGCCCAGGCCATGCAGGAAGGAGGCACAGTCGATATCACCTGCGTGAATCTTGTGCGGGGAAGCAAAGAGAATCCATCACTCACTGACGCACCCTATGTGAAGATCCTCATCCACAACGGGGGGCCCGGCATTACCCCGGAACTGATCGACAAAATCTTCGATCCCTACTTTACCACCAAGGAGGAGGGAAGCGGTCTCGGACTCTCCGTGACCCATTCGATCATCACGAAACACGACGGACATATCACGGTAGACTCCGAAAAGGACCGGGGTACCACCTTCACCATTTACCTCCCCGCCGCAACGGAAAAAGTGCCCGAGAAAAATATCGTTCCCCCACAAACCATGGGGAAATGCAAGGGGCGGGTCCTCGTCATGGACGATGAAGAGATCGTCCGCAACGTGGTCCGCAACATGCTGACCCGTGCAGGTTACGAGGTCGTTCCCGCCTCCTCCGGCGAGGAAGCCCTGGAATCCTACCGGAAGGCCGCCGAGGACGGTCCCCCCTTCGACCTGATCCTCGCGGACCTCACCATCCCCGGAGGGATGGGGGGGCGGGAGATGGTCTCAGAGATCCACCGGACCCATCCCGAGGCAAAGGTCATCGCCTCCAGCGGCTATTCCAACGATACCGTTATGGCCGATTTTGAGAGATTCGGGTTCTGCGGCGCCGTGGCCAAGCCCTACCGTTTGCAGGAATTACTGGATATCGTCGCCCAAGTCATGGGAGGATAGTTTTCACATTTTCATTGTTTCCCGCGACATTCTGTGATATACATATTTCCCGAAATCCATTGCAGGCTCCCGGTGAAATAATCGTTTCATGAACCTCTTCCGCAAATCTTTTTTCTTCAGCCCTTTTCCGGTTATTGCAACAATCTACCTGACGGTTTCCCTGCTTTTACGCCTGGTCCTCTGGTGGTCCTTCGGACGGCCTTCGGGAGTTTCTCCGTGGCACCTGCCGTCTATCCTCGGTTCCGGGGCCATCAACGACCTTGCGGAATTTTTCTACCTCCTCGCACCAGTCGCATTCTATCTACTGCTGCTCCCCGCCAGGATCTCACGCTCCGACCGGCATCGTCGTCTCTTCGCCGGATGTACCTATCTGATCCTTTTCGGGATGCTCTACATCACTGCAGCGGAATATTTCTTCTTCGAAGAATTCGATTCCCGCTTCAATCTGGTCGCTGTCGACTATCTCGTCTACCCCCACGAGGTGTGGGGCAACATCTGGGATTCTTACCCCGTTCTCCCCGTCCTTGGGGCGGTTGCACTCCTTTCCATGGTCCTTTTCAAGCTGATTGGACCGACGCTGCATCGGCGGCTCCAGAATCCGCCCCGGTTCGCCCACCGTGGAAAGTTATTCCTCGCCTACCTCCTCGTGCTGGTACTGATCTTTGCGGGGCACTCCACCGATACGCTGGCCCGATCTACAAACCGGGTGGAAAATGAGCTGACGGCAAACGGGATCAGCAGCCTCTTTCAATCCTTCCGGACCCATGAACTTGACTACAACCTCTACTATCCGACCCTCGACCGGGACCGGGCCTTCCAGCGCATCCGCAGTCATCTTGCCAAAGGAGAAGGGAGTTTTGATCCGGCAATGGGAGAAAACCTGAATCGGACCTTTGAAGCCGATCCTGACGGACTGGGGAAGATGAATGTCGTCGTTATCGTAGAGGAGTCGTTGGGCGCAGGATTTGTCGGCGCCTACGGCGACCGACGCGGCCTGACGCCCGAATTCGACAAACTGGCCGGAGAGGGTCTTCTCTTCGAGAACACCTATGCCACGGGGACCCGCACGGTGCGGGGCCTGGAGGCGATCACCGCTTCCTTCCCCCCGATCCCGAGTGTTTCCATCCTCCGAAGGCCGGGCAATGAGGGGATCGCAACCTGGGGAAAGGTGATGGCGGACAACGGCTATGCCACCTCCTTCCTCTACGGCGGTTACGGCTATTTCGACGACATGAACCATTTCTACCGGAGCAACGGCTTCGCCGTCAGCGACCGCGGAGAGATCGAGAAGGTCACCTTTGCCAATATCTGGGGGGTCTGCGATGAGGATCTCTTCAACCACGCCATCGATTATTTTGATGGTCTGCAACGGCAAGGACGCTCGTTCTTCTCCATCATCATGACCACCTCCAACCACAAGCCCTTCACCTTCCCCGAGGGGATTCCCGGCATCCCCCCCAAAGGAGGGAGTAGAAAAGCCGGGGTCCGCTATGCCGATTACGCACTGGGACGTTTCATCCAAGGAGCATCACAGCATCCCTGGTATGGCAACACCATTTTTGTCGTTGTGGCGGATCACGACGCCCGGGTCTATGGAAGGCTCACAATCCCCGTCCGGCACTACCGGATCCCCCTTCTGATGTACGCACCGGGAAAGATCCATCCCGAAAGGATCGCCACCTACACCAGCCAGATCGATATCGCCCCGACGGTCTTAGGACTGCTCGGCCTCCCCTATCGTGCACCCTTTTATGGAAGCAACATCCTGAAGATCCCCGCAGGAACCCCCCACCCCGTCCTCCTCAGCCATAATCATGATGTCGCCCTCTACCAGGAGGGGAAACTGACTGTTTTGGGAATGGACGGAAAGCTTGGCACTTTCCGCTATCTCCCGAAGAAACACCGCCTGATTCCGATAGGCGACAACCCTGCCATCACGGAACTGGCAACGGCCTACTACCAGACCGCCTCTGAGCTTTTCAAATCCCACCGCTACCAATGATCCAGCATCAAATTCCAAGCACGGATCGTTCTATCGCTGCGTTTGGGAGGTATTTTCTTATTGACATATTCGAGAATGATCATTAAAATGAGCGTTCGGCTCTGGAAAGAGAACGTCATGGAAGAAGAGTCATTTTTCACATGATTTCAGGTGGTTCACAGGAAAACGCACCCCACGACGCGCCTGCCCTTCCTTAAGCATCCCACCCCGATGATCAGGAAATGGACATGCAGGCCCTGTCAACTGCGGGGCGTAATCCCCCATAAGTTTCAAAGGATCCCTTATGTGCAGATTAAGCGCAATCACTTCCGACCAATACTTCTCTCCCATGGAGAACATCCTTGCTCTGGAAACCATGAAGGAAGGCCATGACGGTTCCGGCCTGGGCCTTGTATTGAAGGACCTGGGTGGGGAATTCGAACACCTCAAGGAATTTCCAATCCTCTCCGGCATCTGCTCCAATAAGGGGATGGAAGCCCTGAATCACCATATGGAAGAAGCGGGTTTCGTGGAAAAATTCATGTGGGAGCCCCGCATCCGGGAGATCCCCGGCTCAGGGATCACCCGCCGCGATCACTATTTTGCCAAGGCTTACAAGTACCCGGTAGCCTTCCAGGACAAAAGCAAAGAAGAAAAAGAACAACTCCTCCTCACGACCCGACTGGCCCTTCGGGACCTGGGAGAAGCCGATGAGTCGATCTTCGTCTTCTCTTTCTATCCCGATGTCATTTCCTTGAAATCGGTCGGCGATCCCCTGCAGGTAGGAGAGTTCTTCGGCCTCGACAAAGGGGCACTCAAGGCAAAGATCGTTTTCGCCCAAGGGCGGCAGAACACGAACTACGCCATCTACCTCTACGCCTGCCACCCCTTTTTCATTGAAGGCTATTGCACCATGACAAACGGGGAGAATACGGCCTTCGTCCCGATCCGGGAATTTCTGACCAGCCGCGGCTTTGCCGGTTACCGGGGGTACAACAGCGACAGCGAGGTCTTTGCCCACATTCTCCATTACACCCACCGGCAACTGAAATACCCCCTCCCCTACTACAAGGACGTGATCACTCCGCTGCAGGAAAGAGAGATCGAAGGGCGTTCGGACCGTGATGCCGTCCGCCTGATCAAAAAATCCCTGCGGCCTCTCTGCATCGATGGACCGAACTGCATCATTGGATTTACCCCGGACGGCACGGTCTTCATGGCGCAGGACGCCAAGAAATTCCGGCCCGGGATCGTCGGCGGGGTGCCCGGCAAATTCGCTCTCATGTCCGAGGAGTGCGGACTCGACCGGGCCGTACCGGAGAGAAACAGGACACAGGACATCTGCCCCATGAAATATGACATGGTAGTGGTTTCTCCGGGAGCCACGGAGGTAACAAAATGGAATCAGCTGAACGTTTAGACCAGAACCATGAACTGACTCTCAATGAGTTTCCCTATATCATCCGGTGGAGAGAGGACCGCTGCACCCGGTGCGGACGTTGTACCGCCATCTGCCCGGTCCATGCCATTGAACCGACAGTCTTCTCTCAGCGAATCGTGAAATCCGAGGGGAGTGTTCCCACGCCGGCAACGGTACGCAGCATCATACAGGGGGTCCGTCAAGTCACGGAGATCGACCGGTACTGCACCGGTTGTTCCACCTGTTCCCTCGTCTGCCCGAACGTGGCCATTGAACCGGAATACAACCCCCGCCACAAGTTCCTCTTCTACAAGAATAAGGGGGGCGTGCCTTACAAGCGGGGCGGACGCCGAAACGATCCGACACCGTCCACGGTAGACCAGTTGAAGTTCACCCGGATCTCCATGCTCACTGATCCGGCCCTTGACGCCGGTCGACACGAGTTCCGGATCCGAACCCTCCTGGGACGGAACCTGCCGCCGGAGAAACTTCCTCTCGAATCCCGGGACGGCAAGCTGAGAGTCCGGAAGAAAACCGGCTTCATCCCGCCGGTGCGGGAGATCTTTCCCATCCGAATCGGGAGCATGTCCGTAGGCGCCCTCTCTCCCCATATGTGGGAGGGACTGGCCATGGGTGTCGCCTATCTCAATGAAGTCGAAGGCCTGCCGGTGGTCATGTGTACCGGCGAGGGAGGGATTCCGCCGCGCCTGCTGAAATCCCGTTTCGCCAAGTACATGATCCTCCAGATCGCTTCGGGCTATTTCGGCTGGGACGAGATCGTCCATGCCATCCCGGAGATGACGGAAGATCCGGCGGCCATCGAGATCAAATACGGTCAGGGAGCCAAACCGGGTGACGGCGGTCTCCTCATGGCCTACAAGGTACTGAAACTGATCGCCAAAATCCGGGGTGTTCCCATGTACGTCGATCTCGCCTCCCCGCCGACGCACCAGACAAAGTACTCCATCGAGGAGGCCGTGGCCAAGATGATCCAGTCCATGTCGATGGCCTGGGGCTTCCGCGTCCCTGTTTATCCGAAGATCTCGGGGACCAAGACGGCCCAGGCGGTCCTCAACAACCTGGCCCGGAACCCCTTTGCGGCGGCCCTCTGCATCGACGGCGAAGACGGCGGAACCGGTGCGGCCTACAACGTATCCATGGACAAGATGGGACATCCCATCGCCTCCAATATCCGGGACTGCTACCTTGATCTGGTCAAACAGGGCAAACAGAACGAACTACCCCTGATCGCCGCCGGCGGCATGGGCAAGGGTGGCAACCTCGCCGCCAATGCCGCTGCCATGATCATGCTCGGCGCCTCGGCCGTCGATATCGGAAAATATATCATGCAGGCGGCCGCCGACTGTCTCGGCAACGAATACAACCGGTGCAACCTCTGCAACACAGGCCGCTGCCCCCGGGGCATCACCACACAGGACCCCCGCCTCTACCGGCGGCTTCACCCCGGCCCTGTAGCGGGCAGGGCGGTCGTCGTCGTGGTCCGCGGTGAGCGCCGTGTCGACCTCAAGCCGCTGGTATCCGTTCCCGATGGGCGCGGCCGTCTTCTCATCGAAGGCCGCTTATTGATGCCGG
>CAYQVN010000076.1:0-8886 GCA_964420895.1 uncultured Nitrospirota bacterium
GAGATCCGGGCGCTGGCGGAGATCACTTTTACGATTGCGCCTCAAGAAACGGTCGTTCTGAAGGGGCCGAGTGGTTCAGGCAAAACCTCGCTGTTAAGCCTCATCGGCTGCATGGCACGCCCCACCTCGGGCAGGGTGATCGTCTCCGGGAAGGATGTGGCAAAACTTCCGGAGCGTTTCCTGACGAAGATCCGCCGAAAAACCTTCGGCTTCATCTTTCAGCAGTTCAACCTGATCCGGAAGGCCGACGTATTCGAAAACGTGACCCTCCCTCTCTTTCCCGACGGCACCTCCATGGCAGAGATCCGGGAGCGGGCGGAAGCACTCCTCGACCGTTTCGAACTGGCCGGGAAAAAACATCGCAAGGTCTACAAGCTCTCCGGGGGGGAACAGCAACGGGTTGCCATCGCCCGAGCGCTGATCAACGATCCGGAGATCGTCATCGCCGATGAACCCACGTCCCATCTTGACCGGAAACTGGCGGAGGACCTGGTGGAGATCCTTGAAACCTTCCACCGAGAGGGCAAAACGGTCATCATCGCCACCCACGACCCCTTTCTCTATGAACATCCCTTCGTCGACCGGATTGTCGAGATGCAGAACGGACGCATACAGGGAGTGGGCAGGTCGTGATCCTCCATCCCGGCATCCTCGCCCTCCTTACCGGCTCCGTCATCACCTTTGCCATGCTCCTCTATGCCGCCGGGACGGGTCTTCGAATCCTCATGGGCTGGGATCTGCAGAGCAGCTCGGAGAGGCAGTTGCTGCTGGAACGAAAGACCAGCCTCATCTCCACCCTCATCAACTATGCCTTCGGTTTTCAGATCCTCTCCCTCCTTCTCTTTCTCTATACGGCCGATCAACTTCATCCCCAGTTCGTCGGCGCCATGTGTGCCACAGGTTCCCTCAATGCCAATCCCACCGGGTGGAACGTCCTCTTTTTGAAGATCATCCTCGGCTTCGCCTCCGCCTTCTGGATCGCCGTCAACAACCTCGACCAGCGGGCCGAAGACTTCCCCCTGGTCCGGCCGAAGTACACAGCCCTTCTCCTTCTAACACCCCTCGTCGGTCTCGACCTCTATTTTCAGATTCGCTACTTTTCGGGGCTCCACCCGGAGGTGATCACCTCCTGCTGCGGCGCCCTCTTCAGTGCCGGGAGAAACCCTCTCGCCTCGGGATTGGCGGCCCTTCCGCCCCGGCCGATGATGGCCCTCTTCTACATCATTCTCCTGACCGGTGCGGGAGTTGCCCTGTTCTGCCGGAAATCCTCTTCCGGGGCGGCACGGTTTCTTTTGGCTGCAATTTCCGCAGTCACCTTCTTCGTCGCCATCGCCTCGATCGTCTCTTTTGTTTCGATCTATATCTATGAACTCCCCTCCCACCACTGTCCCTTTGATATCCTGCAGCAGGGGTATGGCTTCATCGGCTACCCGATCTATGGGACTCTTTTCGGCGGGGTCTTCTTCGGAATCCTGCCGGGTCTCTTCCACCCCATGAAAAAGATCGCGACCCTCCAGGCAGTCATTGAAGAAATTGAAGGGCGATGGGTCCTTCTCTTTGCTCTTTTGATCTGTGTTTTCGGGGTGCTCTGTTCCTGGCCTGTGGTTTTCGGGAACTTTACCCTGCAGGGGTATCTGTGAGGGGAGACATCGAAAAGAGGGGTTATTCGGAACGGTTCTTCGGCAGCTTGGAAATACCCTGGTGGCGCAGTTTCTTCCGAAGTTGTTTCAGCCGGTCGATGCCGCCTTTGATACGAAAAACCTCTTCCATCATCTCCTTTGCACTATCGGTATCGTCAAGAGTGGCCTCCAAAACCGTCTCCCCTGACACCTGATCCGCTTCCTGGAGCGCATAGAGATTCTGCGCTCCCTCCTTGTGAATGCGAGCATGTTCGATGACGGGGCGGGCGGCAGCGGCAAGGGTTTCGAGAAACCAAACCTCCCGTTCCGTAAAGGGGCCGCTGCTCCGGGCAGAACGAAGAAGGAGGGTGCCGATAATTTCATCTTCCGAAACCACCGGGATCAGGATCAACGATCGATAGACCATGTCCTTGAGATAGTGCCGGACAGAGTCCATGATCGGCGCCTTGCCGATATCCGGAATCATCAGTGTCTCCCGGCTGTTGAAAACCTCGATGATCTCGGGGTACTTCTCCAGATCAATCTGCAGGTTCCTGAGATCGGGATTGTCACTGGAGGCTTCGACGATCCCCTTCCGGCGGTCTTCCTGAATTCGAACGAAAGAACAGCGCTCAACTTCCATGATCTCCGCCACATTCAGGACCAGCGTGAAGAGCAGGTCATGGACGCTCTTTTTGGCATAGAGGGAATGGATCATCTCCTGTATCAGGTAGAGGCCTTCCCTTTCGCTGTTCAGACGGGCGAATCGATCCTGCAGTTCCAGTTGCCGCTCCACCCGTGCCAGCAGATCGAGCCCTTCCACAGGCTTGGTGATCAGATCATCCGCCCCGGACTGCAATCCCTCCAGGGTGCAGAGATCTTTCTGTTCTGCGGCAAGGAGGATAATCGGGATTTCCTGCATGGAGCGGATCATCCGCAACTGGCGGCACATGTGGAGGCCGTCCATCCGAGGCATGTCGGTGGCGGCCAGGACCAGATCGGGGCGAAAACGGATTACTTTCTGGAGACCTTCGATCCCGTCGGAGGCCTCCTCCAGGGAATAAGGAAAAGAGGACATCACCTCCCGGATCTGATTCCGGGATCCCGAGTCATGATCGACAATGAGAATTCGGGCAGGGTCGATCATCGCGCACACTCCTCTACAAAACGGACAGACCTCAGGAAGGGATCGGTCACCATAGGATATAAAACAGAAGGAAAAAGAGATCCGGAATAGATGAGAAATGAGGGTTTCAATATTTTCAGTGGCTTTTTCATCACTTTTATTTCGGCATTCGGCCAACCATCTTGCAGGTTGTCGACTTTGCGCCCCGGCCTTTCGGATCCGGTTTGCCCTTTCGTTAAAAGTTAAGTTAAGTATAGCGTATTTATTGAAATCAAACAATCAAATAAGTGCCGGTTTTCTGCCGTTTACGGGCGTATTCCGGAAGAAATCGGCCTGGATTGCGTGCTTTTTTCCTGCCAAAAATCAATAAGATAAAGGGCACTGCCGGGCAATTACTGATTTGTCATAATTTATGAAGGCAGATCACACAGAACTGGTCGAATTTTTAAGGAGTTGTGGGGCAGGCTTTTCTGCGATATTAATGGGAAAAAGGGTAAATTATGGAGGGTGACGATGGTATTCATAGAGTGGAAGATGGGAAATGAGCTTACCCGTATGGGAATTCGAAGGCACCTGGGGAAAATAGTGATCACCATGTTCCTTTTCTTCCAGATGGTCCCCACTCCTGTATCGGCGGACCCTTTGCCGAATGAGGCTTGGGGGGAGCTGCTGAGAGAGTTCGTTGCCCAAGGGCGCGTCGACTACGGGAGGATCAAAAGTCATCCCACCCTGCTCCAGAAAAGCCTGAAGGAGTTCTCGGGGATCACCCGCCAGGAATACGGCGAGTGGCCCCGGGAAGAGAAAATCGCCCATTGGATTAATGCCTACAATCTCTTTACGATCAAGGCAATCATCGATCATTACCCCCCCAGGGGATGGAATCTTCTCTACCCCAAGACCAGCATCCGCCAGATCGGCCGGGTCTGGGACCGGAAGGATTACCGCACGGCAGGACAACTGCTCTCCCTCAATCAGATTGAACATCGGATTCTGCGCCCCATCTTCCGGGAGCCCCGGGTCCATTTCGCTCTGGTCTGCGCCTCCCGGGGCTGTCCTCCACTGCCCGCCCAACCCTATACCGGTGAAAATCTGGAGGCCATGCTGGACCGGCAGGTCATGATCTACCTGGACAACCCCGACCATGGTCTGCGTTGGGACCCCGTGGCGCGGGCACTCTCTCTGTCTGAAATCTTCTCCTGGTTTGGAGAAGACTTCCGGACCTACGCCGAAAAACATCGCCTTTTTGAGGAACTTCCCGAAAAAAAGAGATATACCATGAACTTCCTCTGGGAATACCTTCCGGAGAGTGTCAGGAAATCATTGACAGCGGAACCTTTCCAGATACATTATATGAAATATGACTGGTCACTGAACGATCGGAAATAAATCACGACCCTTTGTCCCCCTTCTCTGTAACTCCTCTGGAAAGGCAGGACCTCCCGATGGAAAACTCGATTGCACCCCGGATCCATTTCGACCGGGATATTTTAAACGACTTTTCCAGGGCCACCGCTCTGGAATGGATTGAAACGAACGGACTCGGGGGCTATGCCTCCTCAACGGTGGTCGGCGCCAACACCCGTCGTTATCACGGTCTTCTCGTTGCCGGCGGTGAGGGACTTTCCCGCTTCGTTCTCCTTTCCAAGTTGGAAGAGTTTCTCATCACCCGGGGAATCCGGTATAACCTGAGCAGCAATCAATATCAGGAGACGATCCACCCCGGCGGACACCTCCTCCTCTCCGGTTTTGACCGCTACCCCTTCCCGACCTTCTATTACGATCTGGAAGGAGTGCAGCTCAAAAAGGAGATCTTCATGCCCTACGGTGAGGAGACGGTAGTGATCCTCTACACGATGCTGAGTCCGGGAAGGGCAGGCAGGCTCCATGTCCGTCCGCTCCTCGCCTGCCGGGACGCTCATTCCCTGACCCGGGAAAATCCCGTCCTGGACCACACCGTCATCATGGGGACGGGCAAGGTGTCGATCCATCCCTATCCGGGGATGCCGACAATCACCTTTTACCATCACCGGGGATCCTTTGCCGGGCCGTCCTACTGGTATCGGGATTTTTTTTACCTCCGGGAACGGGAACGAGGCCTGGAAGATACGGAAGACCTCTTCAGCCCGGGCGAATTTGTCCTCCCCCTCACCAACAATCATCCTGCAGCTCTGGTCATCACCGCCGGAGAGAGTGATCCTCAGTCCGCACACTTCCTGCGTGAAAAGGAACTCAAACGGAGGCACGACCTGCTCCTCCCCCTGCCGGTACGCAACGAAACCACCGAGTCCCTGGCCCTGGCTGCCGATCAGTTCCTCATCCGGGACCAATCCCGCCGGAGTACCATCATCGCCGGCTATCCCTGGTTTACCGACTGGGGACGGGATACCCTGATCAGCCTGGAGGGGCTGGCCCTCTGTACCGGACGCCACCGGGAGGCCCGGGAGATCCTCTCTTCCACCGCCCGAAGGATTCAGGACGGACTCGTCCCCAACCGGACGGTGGAGGGGACCCGCGAAGCGGACTACCAGGCGGCGGATGCCTCCCTTCTCTTTCTGATTGCCGTCGATCGTTATCTTTATACAACCCGGGACAGTGAACTTTTAAAAGAGCTCTTCCCGGTCATGGAAAAGATCCTGGCAACTTACCGGCAGGGGACCCGTTTCGGGATCGCCATGGATAGCGAGGATAAACTGCTGCAGGCAGGCAGCCCCGGTCTGCAGGTCACATGGATGGACGCCAAGCTGGAGGACTGGGTGGTCACCCCACGGCAGGGAAAGGCCGTCGAGATCAATGCCCTCTGGCATCATGCCCTGCAGCGTATGTCCGCCTGGTCACAGGCCCTCGGAATCGAGCGGGACTATGGACGGCTGGCGGATGAGGTCCGCCGCAATTTCTCCCGCCGCTTCTGGTATCCCGAGGGGGAATACCTCTACGATGTGATCGACACCGATCATGGACCGGACGCCTCCTTCCGGCCGAACCAGATCATGGCCCTGGCCTTTACGCCCCCCCTGATCGATCGGGAACGGGGGAGAACGATCCTGCAACAGGTACGACAGCGCCTTCTCACACCGGTCGGACTGCGCAGCCTTGCCCCGGAGGATCCCGCCTATAGGAAACACTATGAGGGAAGCCCCTGGGAACGGGACAGTGCCTACCATCAGGGAACGATCTGGCCCTGGTGGGTCGGTCCCCTGACGGATGCCTTCCTCCAATATACTCCGGAGGAGGTAGACCTTGCATGGCTTGACCCACTGATCGATCAACTGGAGGTCTACGGTGTCGGGTCGATCGGCGAGGTCTTCGACGGTGACGCCCCTTATCGTCCCGGGGGTTGCATCGCCCAGGCCTGGAGCGTAGCGGAACTTTTGCGCTCCTATCTGGCCTTACAGGAACACCAGACGCGCAAAGAAGACGGGAAAAGAGATGTTGCGTCCCCCCATGTTTTGGGTTAGACTAATCAATGTAACGGGGCCATCCGTTGCCCCTCTCCCACCATCAAGCAAAACCACGTTTCAGGAGGTATCCCCATGTTTGAGCGCAAAGAGATTTTCCGAAAATCCGAGACGGAAACAACTCCCTCCTCCCGGACCCGTTCCGCCGATACGAGTGTCAACTCCAAATCGGTCTTCATCGGCCAATCGATCTTTATCAAAGGCGAGCTGACCGGGAACGAGGACATGACGATCGAAGGAAAGGTGGAAGGAAACATTCAGCTCAAGGATCACAATGTCACCATTGGATCGAGCGGAACGATCAAGGCGGAAATCTTTGCCAAGAACATCACCATCATGGGGACGGTAGAAGGCGATGTCCACGCAGAAAGCCTGGTGGAGATCAAAAAAACCGGGAACCTGAACGGAGATATTGTCGCACCCCGTGTCATCATCGAGGACGGCGCCCGTTTCCGCGGCAGCATCGATATGGAAACAGGAGCATCCGCATCCGGATCGGGTGGCGGAAAGAAGAAAAATCAGGTACAAGAAGGAACGGCCACCCTCTCCATGGAAAACCTGAAAACCAAAGCGGAAGCTTCCTGACCGTCCCCGGCAAAGACCGGCACGATCATGGGCCGAATGCTGTTCATCACTTGGAATGACCTGGTCCCCTTCATCAAAATCCCGACATCGGGAAAAAGCCGCAGAATCGGAAAATCCTCTTCAGACCCCATTGCGGACACTGGACCGGATCTGCACGGATCTGTCCGAAGTCAAGCGGCCGGCCCTGCTCGATCTGGGCGCTCCCTGCAGTTCCAATATCGATTGTTTCGGGGAAAAAGGCTTCAAAATCTTTGTGGAAGATTTCCTGCGGAACTACTGCGAGGCGGGACAGCGCCTCTCTGCCATGCCCCAACTATTAAATTACGGTCCTGCCTCTTTCGAGGGGATCCTCTGTTGGGACACCTTTGATTTTCTCCATCCCGACGATGCGCCCTTCATGGCGGAACGCCTCTACACACTATTGAAACCCCGAGGGGGGCTCCTGGCCCTCTTCCAGGCCCGGGACGACGGGACACCCCGAAAGATCTTCCGTCACAAGATCACCGACGGAGAACGGATTTTACACGAACCCTCTTCGACCATGCGGGTCCAGGCGAATTCCTACCAGAACCGGGAGATCATGCAGATCTTCTCCGCCTTCGAAATCGACAAATCCTATCACCACAAGAGCGGGTACCGGGAATACTTTTTCCGGAAAAAATAGAGGCTTATTCCGACTGAGGGAGCCCCTGCTGGATGGTCTCCATCGTCTTGACCAGGGGACGATTGGACTGGATCCGGGGAGGCAGACTCTTCAAGGCCGCCCGTCCCTCGGCACGACTCTCAAAGAGCCCCACGAGGAGGGTATAGGCCTTCCAGTCTCCCACCTGGTAGGGGACCAACATGGCATCCAATTCCCGGGGCAGGTGATTCAAATCCTGCCGGATAAAAGCCAGGTTGCCGCCGATTTCCACCTGGATGGTGTATTGCGTAGGCGAGACCGCCTGTAACCGCCGGGTCCACACCCCCATCTGTTTTTCCCAGCTTGTCGGGGCAGGAGAAACCTCTTTCACAACTTCAGGCACCTCAACAGGTACGGCCGCGTTCATTTCCGGAAGATCCTGCCCTTCCGCCCCCCCCTGGGGCGGATCGATCGGGTCTGCAACCACCGGTTGCGATGGGGAAGGCTCCACTGCCGGTAGATCACCGACCGTTTTTTCGGACATCACCGGAGAATCCGCTTCCGGAGGAACCTCCTCTTCCTCAGGAACGGTCGTAGCTGCCGGAACGGAGGCCGAGGGAAGGAGATCCTCCCGGGGTTCCTTTCGGTTGATTTGAGAGGCGGCTCCCTTCTCAGGAATCACCGGGACCGGATCCTCCGCAACCACCGGTGGTTGCGTCAAGAGACGGTCCATCACAACCTCCCGCCAAGGCGTCATAGAAAGCATACCAAGGCCGACGGCAAGGGCCAGCAGAAAGAGATAAACCAGACTGGCACCATTTTTTCCCCTCGGGACGGATGGTGTAGCCACCCCCTCTTCCTTTACGGGTTCCCGATCCTGTACCCTCTCCTCTTCAATCTCCTCCGATGCGTCCTCCACCGGATCCGAGAACATCACACGCCGCTCTTCTTCGTAGTCAAAAGGACTGCTGGATTCCGTGAGGGTCTCAATCTCTTCCTCGGCTTCTCCGATTCCACAAGACGGGACATTCGGAGTTTCCTCTTCCGACAGGGCCGTGCGGGCCAGGACCTCCTCCATCGGAAAGGGTTCTTCCGCCACAGCCGATTCTTCGACCGCTTCGTCCGGAAATGATGTGACCTCACCATCCGTCTTCTCCGCCGACGAGGTTCCGAAATGCTCTTCCCCCTCCGTATCAACTGCCGCCTGTCGGTGGGTCCGGTAAGCCCGGGCCACGGGGCCGGCGTGGTCTTCCCGATCTTCCTCGGAAAGGGATCCCAGGGGCAGGGCCGTCTCTTCCGGGGCCGCCTCCTGAGGGAGAGCCATCCCCGGCGAGGGCGCATAATGTCCGAACCCCTCTTCTGCAGGATCAGTCTCTTCCCCCTCCGGTCCGGCGAAGGTGTCATCCACGTCGCCATGGTTCAAATCGGTCACCGCAGCATCAAAGGTGAGCGAGGCCTTCGTATCTGAAGTTTCCAGGG
>CAYQVN010000077.1:0-8838 GCA_964420895.1 uncultured Nitrospirota bacterium
ATGCTCGAGTGCAGGAGCACACTGCGCGTGTCTTCCTTGTTCTCGAACAAATCAAGGGCAATCTGAGCAGTTACGAGCTTTTCCAGGGAGTGCTGAGTAGCTACTCTTCATTCACTGATTGACGCATGAGATGCCAACATTGGTTCGGAACCAGATCTGGCTTTCGGGGTATTATCCGCGCCCCTTTGTTGTTGCTTAAACTGGTGGGCCCGGGGCCCCCGTGAAAAGGGCCCCCGCCGAAACCGAGACGATCGATAGAGTCATCCGTGCCGATCCTGCCGCCGAAGGTCTCCCACTCGACGCCGAAGGAGACCGTATCGTTCCCCCGGACTTCCATGATGAGGGCCTCGATCAGGACCTGAGAGCGGGGGATGTCGAGTTTTCCAATCACCGACTTGATCTGTTCGTAATCCTCGGGATCGGCATTGATAATGAGGGAATTGGTCGCCTTGTCGGCAACGATTTTGATGTCCGTTTCAGTGGGGAGGCGGGTGGCGCCCGGGGCCCCTTTCTTTTGCTTCTGCTCCTTGATCCCGGTAATGAACTCGTTGAGAACAGAAACGGCCTCCTCGGCCACTGCATTCTGTAGATAGTAGATGTTGACCCGCCCCGTTCCGGCAGGGGCCTCGATGTCGAGTTTTTCCACAAGATTGATGATGGTCTCATAGTCGTTTTTCGTGGCCAGGACGATGAGAGAATTCGTCCGTTCATCGGAGATGATCTTGGCCGAGGTGGAGACGCCCGAGATCGATGAAGAGGTCCCGGGTCTTACCGGCGCCCGCCCTCGGGACGGTGCGCGCCGGACCGTGGGGGTCCGGACACCGGCGGCCCCCTGCTCCAGTATCTTGTTCAGGTGGTCCGAGATCGTTTTGACCGAGGCGTAATGGAGGGGGATGACGTAAAGTTCGGCATGGTATCCTTTGACATCGAGTTCGTTGATGATGGTCATGATCCGATGGAGATTCGATTTGAGGTCGGTCATGATCAGGGTATTGGTCTCTTTGTAGGGAACGAGATGGCCGTTCTTGGAGAAGAGGGGACGGATCAGGGTGGCGATCTGATTGACATCGACATACTGCAGTCGGGTGATACGGGTGACGAATTCATCTTTCTGGTCGCCGAGATCGGAGACCTTGCCCACGACGGTTTGGATCCCCCGCTGTTTGGCTTCGGCGCTGGGGACGATCTTGACGACCTTGCCCGAGGGGACCAGGGTAAATCCCTTCAACTCCAGGATCGATTCGAAAACGCTGTAGGCTTCAGATAAGGTGACCTTCTCCGGCGAAATGATGGTGATCTTTCCCTTGATCTTGTCGTCGATAATGAAGTTCTTGTGGGTCATTTCGC
Source organism: uncultured Nitrospirota bacterium (assembly GCA_964420895.1). GTDB lineage: Bacteria > CG2-30-53-67 > CG2-30-53-67 > CG2-30-53-67 > CG2-30-53-67 > JAADIO01. The sequence goes on from CAYQVN010000077.1 coordinate 1,348, forward strand.
TGATGAATTTGATCAGGATCCGGATGTCGGCATCCTCGAAATTCATGGTGATCAGCTCTTTGGCCGAGACATCCGGGGTCCGGATCCAGGGGAGTGTGACGAGGCTGATCAACAGAATCATGTGGAAAAGAGTTTTTATTCTTTTCGATTTCATTCTTCGCTCCTGATCGTCAAGGTGAGTGCCCTACCAGCCCTCTATATTCCAAGGGTTGGATCATGCTCCAGCTATGGGCTGACTGCTGAAAGCTGCCTTATTCCAGGGTGTAGCTGATGTTCATGTATTCATTGCTCCGTTCGACCCCGAGATCGAGATTGTTTGAATCGGCGTATTTGTTGAAGATCTCGAAGATATTCTTAAAATCACCGGCCGGCGTACCGTTGATATCCTTGATAATATCGTTTCTCTGCAGGCCGAGCTCGGCAAGGCGGCTCCCCTGGCGGACATAGGTCACGGTGAAACCGTCCCGTTTGCCCGAGGCAAAGTGGGGGATGATGCGCACATCCCGCATGACGGAGCGAAGATCGGTGACGGCCTCCCGGATCTCGGATCTCTTGATAACGTTCGGTGGTGGCGTTGCCCTGCGGCCGGGGCGGGAAGGCGTATTCTTGCCCTTATCATCTTCCTGGAACATAAGGAGCAATTCCTTGTTGCCGTTCCGGTTGATGACCACCCGGTCGGTCATAATTGAGGCGAGAGTGACGCCGCTGCTGATGCTGTCGTCGATGTGGTAGAGGTTCTGGGCCTTCAGTTTCTGGTCCTCAATGACGGCAAAGGAGTTCCCTTCCGTACCGACGACGGTCCCTTTGAGGATCAGTTTCAGATCCGTCACCGGATGGTCGGAGATTTCCTCCTCTTTATTATCCTCCCCTTGGGGAGGGGCCGGCTTCTGAAAAAGCTTCCTTTCGAGGATCTTGGCGAAGGCGGAAAAGGGTTTGACCTCCTTTTTCCCGGAAAAGGTCGGGCTTTTCGATGTTTTCTGCGGCACGTCGAGTTCGAGACGACTGTTGATGATCTTCATGGAGATGTCTGCAACGAAAAGAATGACCAACGTGGTCAATATCAGATGAAAGATGTTCATTTTCTTCATGAATAGGGCCTCGAAAATCGTGTAAGTTCTTTTAATTTAGTCAAAATTTCCATTCTTGTCAAGAAAATTAGAGTACGAAGAACTGCCGGTGAAGGACTTTATGCCACATTTTTTACCGTTCGTTTTTTGACGGACACGAAGTTGCTCCCGGACCGTCGAGATGAGGTCTTTTTGAAAAAAAATTCTATAGTTTCGATTGAAAAGCACCGATAATACATTTAGGTCAAGTGGCCCTATTCGCAAAAACGGTGGCATTCGAGTGCCGCAGGACGGCCTCCTCTGCGTTGTCTTTTCCCCAGCGAAGGCAAGCCTTCGCTGGGCCAGACTCCCGCTTCATCTTTATTGATGCCGCCTGCGGCGGCTGATACATTAAGGTATCTTGTGATTCGCTCCCTGTGACGTAGCACAGGGGTACACCTCAGTCGCGTGCCTTGATGAGACCGTTCTGCAACCCTCTCGGTGCATCACAGTATTCGCGAACAGGACCACAAAGTGCCAAAATTCTGTTACAAAATTCTTGACAGGTTAGAGGTCTGTGATAGAATTTTAGTAAATACCGGTTATTTTCTTTCCCTTGCAACAGTCCGAAAATGGAGAAGATCTTATGGTGATGCGTCATGCCTTGATTCTTATCTGCCTTGTGTGCGCGTTATTTACAGGCTGTGCCGCAGTCGGGGCCGGGCCGGGTAAAGGCCTGCTCTGGTCACAGGAAACGGGCCCCACCCATGCCGGGCATTTTCATTGTGTCGCCCAGGGGGATCTCAATGGAGATGGCTTTGTCGATCTCGTTGCCGGTTCCTTTCTTCCCGGCGGGGTTGCGGTCTGGCTGGGAGACGGCAACGGCAAGTGGCGTGCCTCCAAGGGACCTGCCGTAAGCGGCGATGTCCGGGCGATTGCACTGGGAGATCTCAATGAGGACGGCCGGGTGGACATGGTGATCGGTGGGCAACAGGATTTGAAAGGCGTTGTCGTCTTCCTTCAGAATAAGGACGGCACCTGGCGGCCGGGAAAATCCCCCGTCGAACTGGGGAGCTACGATACCCTGAGATGTGTTGATATCAACCATGATGACCATCTCGATATTATCGGCGCCAACAGTTCCGGTGAAGAGAATGGCGGAATCCAGGCCTGGCTGGGGAACGGCAAGGGGGGGTGGTCGGCGGAAGTCGGTCCCGATGCCGCCCATATTTACCGCGATGTAGATGTCGCCGATGTGAACGGCGATGGACAACTCGATCTGGTTGCGGCGACCTGGGGCCATCCCGGCGGGCTTCATGTTTTTCTGGGGAGCGGTGACGGGGCCTGGTCGGCCTTTCCCTCTCCGGCAAAGGAAGGGGATTTCTGGGGAGTCACGGCGACGGACCTGAATCAGGACGGCATCGTAGATATTGCGGCGACCACCTATTACCATGGGATACGCGTCTGGTACGGCGACGGGCAGGGCGATTGGCAGGACGCCGTCTTTCCCGTGAACCGGGGATTTTTCTGGGATATCCTGGCGGCTGATTTTAATCACGATGGCCGGATCGACCTTGCGGCGACGTCCGTCAATTCCAGCGGTGTCCGCATCTGGCTGGGGACTCGTCCGGGAGGATGGAGGATTTCACAGGGGCAACTCCCGGAGGGTGGCTCTTATTATGGTCTGGCTTTGGCCGATGTAGATGGTGACGGGAACAGTGATTTAGCGGCGGCAAGTTACAGTGAAGGGGTTCAAGTCTGGCTGGGCGGCCGCAGTGCGGCAGGAAGTACCGCTCCCCCCCCCGCTGCAGCAGAAGCCGAGTTTTCGGCCAAACCCTACCGGGCGATCACTCGCTTCGGGATTCCCTTCGAAACGGAAGGGATCGAAATCTCCGAGGCCGGGCAAAGCGTCCTGGCGGAACTGATTCACCTGGTTCGGACCTCCCCACGTGTGGAGAGTGTACGCATTGAAGGGCATGCAGAGACGGGTGAGAAGATTGCCGACGGCGGTTCTCTTATGGCTCTTTCCGAGGCCCGGGCCGAAGCGGTCCGGCATCTTCTGAAGGGGAAGGTCTCGATTCCGACTGTCCGGTTTTCGGCGGTCGGTTTTGCCGACGGCAAACCGGTCAGCGATGTCCTGCGTGCCAAAGGAGTGTCAAACCGGCGCGTCGATGTGGTCGTCACCCATCTTCGAGGTGTTGATGACGGGATGGAACCCGACGCAAAGGACCGGAATAAACAGAAGGAATTCCTGGATGGCCAGTCCCTGGGCGAATACCGGATCGGCCCGGGGGATATTCTGAAGGTGGTTTTCTGGAAACAGTTCAGCGCCGACGAGTATGAGGTGCTGGTCCGTCCCGATGGTACCCTCTCTTTTTCCATGGTGGACGACCTGAAGGTCTCCGGTCTGACCATCACGGAACTGGACCATCTGCTGACGGATCAATTGAGCCGGTATTTCAAGAACCCCCGTGTCGACATCCTGATCAAGGAACATCACAGCCAGGAAGTGATCCTCCTCGGCGCTATTAATTCCCTGGTACGTCAGCCGACGGGGCCGGGCGTCTACACGCTGAAGAAACCGACACGGATCGTCGAGTTGGTGACCGTGGCCGGCGGACCCAGACCGACGGCGAACCTGAAGAAGGTGGCGGTCACCCGCAAGAACGGCACGACCCTTTACGTCAATCTTTATAAAGCGATCTTTCAGTCCGATCTTTCCCAGAACATCCCCGTCTTTCCGGGCGATTCGGTGTTCGTGCCGGAGACCTCCGAAGGGGTCAGCAAGGTCTTTGTCTTCGGAGAGGTGAAGAATCCCGGTGTCTTCGACCTGAAGGAAGGGATGAGCGTGCTGGAGGCCGTGGGGAAGGCCGGAAGCTTTACCAAGGATGCCGTGGTACAGAGCGTCCGGCTTGTCCGGGGGGACATCTCCCGGCCGGCAGTGATCCCCGTCAATCTCAAGCATTTTTTCCGGACGGGCGATCTCTCGGCCAACCTCATCCTGCAGAACAACGATATTGTCTATGTGCCGAAAACAAAGATTGCCAGCCTGGCCCATTTTCTGGGACAGGTCAAGCCGGCCCTCGACTTTGTTCTCTTTCCCTATAATTTCGAGGCCTTGCGTACCAGTATTGACCTGAACAAAGAGGGTGTACGAACCATTACGAATACGAAATAATCATAACCGTGAGCCGGAAGATTAACCTCTCACATGGAAAGGTACTATGAAATCCATCGATACTTCACAGTATGAGCTTGACCTGAGAGATTACGGCATCATCCTGCTGAAACGGAAGCGGTTGATTGTCATGACGACCCTTCTGATCGGCCTGCTCAGTTTCTTTTTCGCGGCAACGAAACCGGCGATCTATGAAGCGACGTCGAGTGTCAAAATTGAGCAGAGCAAGACCGTGGCCGGGCTCTTTCTGGAGACCTTCAGCTGGAATTCCTGGGACAACATCGCCAGCGAGTCGGAGGTGCTCCGGAGTACGCCGGTGGTGGCCCGCACCTGTAAGGCACTGGGGTTGATTCCCCAGGATCTGACCTTTTCCGAGGTTCAGGCGTCGGAACGTTACCTGGGAGTGCTGCGCAGGGTGCAGGGGCAGATCCGGACGGAACAGGAAGGGGATACGAATATCATCAATGTCATTGTCTCCTCCGACGATCCCGAACAGTCGAAACGGATCGCCAACGCCCTGGTCGAAGAGTACCGGGCCTATCATATCTACAGCCGGACCGATGAGGCGCGGCGGACAAGGGAATTCATCGAGAACCAGCTTCTGGAGACCCGCACGAAGCTGGATGCGGCGGAGGAACAGTTGCGGTATTTCAAGGAAGAGAACAAGCTGGTCTCCCTTGATGGTGAAGTGCGGATGACGTTGGAAAAGATCGAGACCGTCGGCGCCCAACTGGAAAAGGTCAAACGGCAGACCCGGGAAACGGAGATGATGATCCAACGACTGGAAGGCCTTTCCATTGATTCCCTGGAAAAGGTCTTTTCCGATCGTCCTTACACGGAAGCGATCAATACGATTCTTTTTCAGTTGAACAGCAAACTGGTGGACATGATTCTGAACCGCAACAATCTGCTTATTGATTATACCAAGGAGCATCCCCAGGTCAAGGCGCTTGATGAAAAGATTATCGATGTAAAGAATGAAATGCTCCGGGAACTGAAGAACCAGTACCAGGTCTATTCCCGGCGGCAGGCAGTGCTGGAAGATCAGGCGGCGGTCCTCATGGTGCGGAACAAAACCCTTCCCGAATACGAGGTCAAGCTGAGTCAGCTCAGTCGGGATGTCCGGGTCAATGAGGAACTCTATTCCATGTTGAAGGGCAAGCATCAGGAGGCACAGATCCGGGAAAAGGAACACTCTGATGAGGTCTCTGTGATCCGTTCGGCCGACGGGGGATTGCGGATCAACGACAAGCTCTGGTCCACCACCTTCGTGGGGTTGATCATCGGCTTGATGATGGGGTTGGTTCTGGCGCTGGTGCGGGAGACCCTCGATACCTCGATCGGAACCATTGAGGATGTGGAGCGGTATCTCCAGATCCCCGTCCTCGGCGTCATTCCCCACATTGATGTCCATGAGATCAAGGAGGCCCTCCTGAAAAACAAAAACAAGGAGACGCGGCTGGAGGACCTCTTCGGAAGCCATGCCCATCTGATTACCCAGTTGAAGCCCAAGTCTTCCGTGGCGGAAAGTTACCGGACCCTCCGGACGAATATCCAGTTTACGAATCTGAAGAAGAAGGGACAGGTGATTCTTTTTACCAGTTCCTCTCTGAAGGAAGGGAAAAGTACTACCGTGGCCAACCTGGCGATCACCAAGGCCCAGGAGGGAAACAAGGTGTTACTGGTGAATTGCGATCTTCGAAAGCCCTCCATCTTCAAGATCTTCGGTGTCACGAAAGAGCCGGGCATGACTGACGTGATTCTCGGCAAAACGCCTTGGAAGGAGGCCGTCAAGGACATCTCCGATCTGATGATGGGGAAGATCCGGATGGACGACATCATGCGCACTCCCGGTCTGGAGAACCTTCATGTTCTGACCTGTGGCGGGATCCCCCCCAACCCGGCGGAACTTCTCAGCTCCAAGGGGATGACCGATTTCATGAAAGAAGCACGCAAGGAGTACGATATCGTTCTGATGGACTGCCCGCCGCTCCTGCCGGTGACCGATGCGGCGATTCTCGCCCCCCGGGTGGATGGTGTGGTTTTGGTCTATCAGGCAGGCCGGATCCCGCGGAATGCCCTGAAACGGGCCAAGACCCATCTGGAAAATGTTCGGGCCAATATTCTGGGGATTGTCTTAAACGACATTACCGCGGAAATCAGCGGGTACTATCCGCTCTCACAGTATCAGACCAAATACTATGGGGAAGAGACCGGCCGGGAGCAGGACAACAAGAAGGCATGGCTGGAGACCCTGGAGCGTTCGCTGCAGCGGGCCAAGCTGAAACTGATGAAGAGCCATGTTTCCATGTTCCAGTTTTTCCTATTGACGGTTTCGGCCGTTCTGATCCTGGTGGGAATGTTCTGGCAACAATCGTGAATGTTCACTCCCGATGATCGCTTCCGGAGCATTTCGGAGGCTGCACCATTCCGATCGCCGCAGGTCGGCCGGGTTTCGCAGTCTCCTCCCTGTTGTCTCCTGAGTCCCGAACCCCCAGAGTGTGTGTTGCCATGATCATTACGAACCGGATGAAAATCAATCTCTTCTATGGTGTCCTGATTCTGCTGGCCGTGGTGACGACGCAGACGCTCACCCGAGTGGAGACGGCGACGGCCCTCAAGATGGCAGTCGGTTTTGCCATTGTCGTGATTTCTATTCTCAAGATCGAGGCGGCCCTATATCTGTTGATCTTTTCCATGCTCCTCTCACCCGAGATCAAGGTCGCCGGTGCATCGGGTCGGGAGGTCGTTCTTCGTGTAGATGATCTCCTCCTCGTCATTATTGGGCTTTCCTGGTTCGCCCGGACGGCTCTATTTAAGGAGATGGGGTTGATCCGGAAGACGCCGATCAACCATGCACTTTTCCTCTATGCCGCCGTTTGTGCCCTCTCCACCCTCCTGGGGGTCCTCTTCGGACGGGTGCAGCCGGTGAGCGGGTTTTTCTATGTTCTGAAGTATCTGGAATATTTTGTGGTCTTTTTTTTGGTGGTGAACTATATCCAGGACGAAGCGCAGATGCGTCGGTTTATCGCTGCAATCCTCTTGACGGGGGTGCTCATTTCCCTCTACGGGATGATGCAGATTCCGACAGGGGTGCGCGTTTCGGCTCCCTTTGAGGGCGAGAACGGAGAACCAAACACCCTCGGAGGATATCTCCTGCTGCTGATCTCACTTTGTGGCGGATTCTTCCTGACCGTTCGAACACAGAAAGAAAAAAGCTTTTATCTCGGTCTCGCGGCGGTCTTCGCCATACCATTCCTTTATATC
>CAYQVN010000078.1:0-4962 GCA_964420895.1 uncultured Nitrospirota bacterium
TCCAGAAACTGGGCGCCTACATGACCAAGACCAAGGATGTCTCTCTGGAAGATGTGGACAAGGTCATCAATGAGTATCACCAGAAGGCTTTTCAGTCCAAATCAGGAATACCCATCTGCGATGAAGGATATGTGAAGCGGTTGATCCTTTCGGCGCTGGGGGAACAGCGGGCACGACCGATCTTGGACAAACTCTCTTCTTCCCATACCGAGGTTGACCTCTCTTTTGTTCGTGAAATTGAACCGCGCAGTCTGGTGAACTTTATCAAGATGGAGCACCCCCAAACGATAGCCCTGATCGTCTCTAATCTCGGCCCCTCTCAAGCGGCGGAAGTCCTCTCACTTCTGCCCGATGACCTTCGTGCAGAGGTAGTTATGCGGATGGCCGGAATCAAGTCGGTCGACACCAATATGATCAGTGAGATTGCCGGGGTCCTCGAACGGGAGGTAAAACTCTCGGGTGGTTCCACCGGCAGCCAGGAGATCGGAGGTCTGCAGACCGTTGCAGAGGTCATGAATAACCTCGATAAGTCTGTTTCCGGTGAAATCTTCACTTTTCTTGAGGAAAAGAACAAGGATGTTTCCGACGGGATCCGTGAACTGATGTTCGTCTTTGACGATATTGCCATGATTGATGACCGCGGTATTCAGTCCATCCTGAAGAATATTGAAAACGACAAACTGATCATCGCCCTGAAGACCGCCGACGACAGCCTCAAGGAAAAGATCTTCCGCAACATGTCGACCCGTGCGGCACAAATGATCGAGGAAGAGATGGAGGTCATGGGACCTGTTCGGATCAGCGAGGTCGAGGAAGCGCAGAAAGAGATTGCCGCCGCCGCACGGAAGCTGGAGGAAAGTGGCGAGATCGTCATCTCCAGAGGAGAGGGAGATATCGTTGTCTAAATTATCTCAGGAAGAAGAGAAGATCACCTTGTGGAGTCCGCAGGAGGTCCGTGGGCGCACTTCGACGGCGTCTCCTTCGGGTCTGTCGGACCCGGAGGCGGTCTTTGAAATGTCCGGCTTTCTCGCAGGAAAGGAGGCCTGTGCGATCCGAATGTCCCCGCAGGAAGTGATGAACAAGGCAAAACAGCGGGCGGACGAAATCGCCAAGGAGGCCTATAACAAGGGATTTGAACAGGGGGAACGGGCAGGCTTCGAACTGGGCAACAAGAAGGCCGAATCGGTCGCGGAAGGTTTCCTGGCAGCCATTGAAGAGATCCGGAAATGCCGGGAGGAGGTGCTTCGCCAGGCGGAGATCGAAGCGGTTCATCTGGCCATGACCCTGGCGGAAAAAATTATTTTTCGTGAAATATCTCTCCAGGAGGATGTCATACTCGATGTGGCCCGGGAGGCCTTGTCCCTTTGCGCAGGAAGTGACCGTATCCGGATTGAGGTGAATCCCGAGGATCATGCCTTTCTGGAGGGATGTGGAGACCGTTTCCCCAAAGAAGTCAAAGGGACGAAAGGGATCGAAACAGTCGCCAACCCCGCTATTCAGAGAGGAGGGTGCATTGTGGAGACTGCCTTGGGAAAAATTGATGCTCAGGTAGATCAAAAAATTGAAATGCTTTTCGGAAAACTAAAAGAAAAGATTGCAGAGGAACCTCCGGAGACGGAGGAGGAGATCTCCTGATGGCCCTGGATCTTGCTCCCTACATGGAGATCGCTCAAGCGACTTCCGCCTTTCAGATCAGCGGCACCGTTGCTCGCATAACCGGTCTCTTGATCGAAGCCAACGGACCGGCAACCCGGCTGGGTGGTTTATGCGAAATCTACCCCAAAAGCGGAGATGCACCTATTCGTGCGGAGGTCGTGGGCTTCCGGGATCATAAGATACTTTTGATGCCTTACAGTTCCAGCCAGGGGATCGGACCCGGTGACCGGATTACTGCCATACAGTCGGTAGGTACAGTAGCCGTGGGGCCACAACTTTTAGGCCGTGTGATTGACGGTTTCGGAGAAGTGATCGACGGTGGTGAGGAACTTTCCTGCCGGGAAGAGGGCCTGCTTCATGCAACGCCCTTAAACCCCCTGTCGCGTAGACGCATCCGGGAACCTCTCGACCTGGGGATCCGCGCCCTCAACGGGATTTTGACCTGCGGAAAAGGGCAGCGTCTCGGGATCCTGGCCGGAAGCGGTGTCGGCAAGAGTATTCTCCTCGGGATGATTGCCCGGTACACACGAGCGGAGATCAATGTGATCGCATTGATCGGTGAGCGGGGCAGGGAGGTCCGGGAATTTATTGAAAAGGACCTGGGGCCGGAAGGCCTGCAACGGTCGGTCGTGGTCGTGGCCACCTCGGACCAGTCCCCCCTCCTGCGTATCCGTGCGGCCTATGCGGCGACAGCTATTGCCGAACATTTTCGGGATCAGGGACGGGACGTCAACCTCATGATGGATTCCGTGACTCGATTTGCCATGGCTCAGCGAGAAGTCGGCCTGGCGATCGGGGAACCGCCGACGACGAAAGGATATACACCTTCCGTCTTCGCGCTTCTTCCCAAATTGCTCGAACGTGCCGGAACCTGTTCGGGTACGGGGTCCATTACCGGTCTATATACTGTGCTGGTCGAAGGGGATGACATGAACGAGCCGATCGCTGATGCTACCCGGGCCATTCTCGACGGGCATATTGTACTCTCCCGCCAGTTGGCCGCCCAGGATCATTATCCGGCGATAGACGTACTCAACAGCAAGAGCCGGGTCATGATCGATATCGTTGATCCGGAACATCGGAACATGGCAAACCGTTTCATCGCGACCCTGGCGACTTACCGGAATGCTGAGGACCTGATCAATATCGGCGCATATGTGGCCGGCAGCAATCCGAAAATTGATGAGGCGATTGGGAAAATTGAGGCCATCCAGGCCTATTTGCAGCAGGGGATTGATGAACAGGTCGTCCTAAAAGAGAGTGTGGAAGGACTGCAAAGGATCTTTTCGTAATCCACTGGGAGATCAAAGGAGCGCGGTATGTACCGATTTCGATTCGAGTCCGTTCTACGTTACCGGCAACAGATCATGGATCAGGTCCTGCGGGAATTTTCTGAATTGCAACGAAAACTGGTCACGGAATATTCCAAACTCGATCTGCTTGAACAGACGGGACGTGAATATGCCCGTCTCTTTCGGGATCGGCAAAAAGAGGGGACCACGATCCGGGAGGTCGGGCTTTTCCAGTCCTTTTTTCAACGACTCCATTTTGAGGCCGATACCCAGCGGGAAAAGCTATATAAATTGAATAAACAGGTTGAAGCCAAGCGGAATGAACTACTCGAAACCTCGAAAAAGAAAAAGGTCTTGGAACGTCTCCGGGAAGTGGAAGAGGAAAAATACCGTGAAGATGAACGTAGACGTGAGCAGCGTCAATATGATGAAATTGCCGTGAACAAGATCACCCGCGCGCAGGGGGTCTGGAGAAATTCCGCTGAGGATGAAAAGACCGTCCGAATCGGAGAGAAAGGATAAAGATGGGCACTGCCGGAATCAGAGGCTGGATGGTTTGTTTGATGATCTGGATGGCGGGGGCGGCTCCACTCTCTGCTGCGGAGAAGATCCCCCGGAGCGATTCCACAGCAAAAAAGGTGGTGGAGACATCCACGGTTGCGGAAGCCGACAAACAGTTGATACAGACTGTCTCCCAGGAGCGGGTGAACCTTGACAAGATGCGGCGGGATCTGCTCCTGGAAGAGAATCGACTGAAGCAGACGCGCAAGGAGATTGAGGAGCGAATTAGCAATCTTCTCCAATTGCGCAAAGAAGTGGATTCTAAAATTGCAACCTTGCAAAACCTGGGACAGAAGGAAATCCAACATCTGGTCAAGGTCTATGAGTCCATGAGTCCGGAAGAAGCTGCGCCACTTGTGGAAGGATTAAGACAGAACATTGCCGTTGAACTCCTGGCACGCATGAAGGGCAAAAAGGCCGGCAAAATTCTCGAATTTGTGGAAGAGAAAAAGGCGGTGGAGCTCAGCGAGGTCCTGGCGAAAAGAAAACAACTGAAAGGTAAATAGATCCAAATTCCCGAACGGAACGAATACAACTCGGGAATTATTCCAACACAGAAAGGAGGTGATACCAATGGAAACAATCAGCATGGAAATGGTGGCCCCGGCTGCGCCGCAGACGGGGCCACCCGAATCTTCACCGGATACGGTGCAAGACTCTTCCTTCAGGGATACGCTTGCGAAAGCACAGAAGGAAACCGGAGGCGAAGTAGAAGCCAAGGGGAGTTCCTCACAGGAACAGAGCACGGAAACCGTAAAGGAGTCACCGCGTGAAGTAGAGAAAGGTCGCGATCTCAAGGTCCAGGAAGAGGATCAGGGTGGTGAAACTCCTGTAATCTTTTCGGGGCCAATGATTGCAACGGACATCCCGAAACAGGAAATCTCCTCGTCGAAGGTCCCGGTTCTTCCGGATTCACTTCTTCCGGATACGTCGGACACGCCTGTTGATAAGGTGATACTCCCGGAACTACCATCCGCTGAGGAGACGTTCGACAAGAAAATGCCGGTCCAGACAGAGGAGCTTTCCCTTCCGGAACTTACGGAAGAGAAATCGGCGGTCATGGTGGAGCAGCATAGGGCACCGGAATTGAAAACGGCGGAGGTTCTCAGAACGACTGAAGAGAAGGAACCTCTCATGGCGTCTTCAATGCGCTCCCGGGAGACTGGTGCGAAGGACGTTCCTCTCAACGATGTTGCGCAAGTTCCCGGAAACGATTCTGAAGAGCAAAGCAGCGCTATTTTGAATCGTGCCGACCGGGGACGGGAAATGGCGGAGGTTCTCAGAACGACTGAAGAGAAGGAACCTCTCATGGCGTCTTCAATGCGCTCCCGGGAGACTGGTGCGAAGGACGTTCCTCTCAACGATGTTGCGCAAGTTCCCGGAAACGATTCTGAAGAGCAAAGCAGCGCTATTTTGAATCGTGCCGACCGGGGACGGGAAATGGCGGAGGTTC
>CAYQVN010000078.1:5062-6594 GCA_964420895.1 uncultured Nitrospirota bacterium
CAAAGCAGCGCTATTTTGAATCGTGCCGACCGGGGACGGGAAATGGCGGAGGTTCCGGAATTCTCCAAGGTCGATCTCCGGATGACGGGGCAGACCCCTGGAAAGTCTGCAACGGGCAAGAAGGTCTTGTCCGGGAAACGGGAGCTCTCCGCGGCCTTACACAGGAAAGTCTCCCTGACAGATCAGGAGATTCCTGCGGAAATGCCGCAGTCCGCAAAGGAGACACCCACGGCCGGACGAAAGGTTGTCCTTCCTGATGATGGAGGTACTGCCTGGTTCCGGGAGGAATTCGGGGGTGTGCAGCCACAGAGTTCCTTCTCTTCCGAAGGGCAATTGCCCGTGAAAGGTCCGGGAGGGATTTCGGATGTCGCTGCGCCGATCTTTGGCAAGGAAGTGGGGCAGGGTCTTCTCGAACAGGTGGAGTCGCAACTCCATTTGATGGCCCTCCGGGGTAGAGAGAAAATCACCTTGCAGCTTCACCCGGCATTTCTGGGGAAACTGAAGATGAACGTCTCTTTGCAGAATCATCATCTTGTAGCGGAGATGACCACTGATTCAGCGATGACCCGTGAGATCCTTTCCAGTCATGTTCATACCCTGAAAGAAGCCCTCATGGACCAGGGAATTCGACTGGAACGTTTCGATGTCCATCTTCAGGACAACACGGAACATGGCGAATCCCGTTACCACGGTCAGGCTTTCCAGGAACAGGCCCGGCAGCAGCAACCGGGAAGGTCCTATTCCGGGACATTCCTGTCGGAGGATGTACCGACCCTTTCGGGGATTGCGGAAGTCTCGCCGGGCGCTGCCGCGATGGCGGCCTCAAGTCCTGGAATTAATCTGTTTGTCTGAATGAAAGGAGGTGAAGAGATGTTGAATTCAGTGGGGTCGGATCCGAACACACTGCTGCCGGCATCCGGTGATTCGAAGGAGAGCGCCACTTTGGCGAAGGACCAATTCCTGCAGATCCTGGTGGCGCAGATGAAGTACCAGGACCCGATGAACCCGGTGGAAGGGACGGACTTTACCAATCAGCTTGCACAGTTTTCGAGTCTGGAGCAGCTCATCCAGGTCAACGATAACCTTGGATCGGTCCAGGCTGGACAGGGACAACTGGGACAGCTTGCCATGTCGAACTATCTCGGGAAGAATGTCCTGAGCGAAGGTTCAGGCATCACCGTTGCAAATGGAGCGCCTGCAGAGGCCCGCTACGAAGTATTTTCTAACGCGGAAAGCGGTAGCCTGACGGTTTTCGATGAATCCGGAACGATCATCCGGATTACGGACCTGGGAAGAAAGGCGCCCGGACGCTACGATGTTTCCTGGGATGGGAAAGACATGCAGGGGAATCCCGTGTCCGACGGTGTGTATCGTTTTCAGACCGATTTCTATGACGAAGAAGGTGACTATGTGCCTTCACAAAGTTATCAGACCGGAACGGTACAGCGGGTGACCTTTAATGACGGTGTGGCTTCTTTTGATCTTGGAAATACGCAAGTTCCTGTGGAGAGTGTGATCGAGGTCTATTGAGC
>CAYQVN010000078.1:6694-8615 GCA_964420895.1 uncultured Nitrospirota bacterium
AATCCGGAATGAAGGAGTCGCTGGTCATTCTCGATCAGAATGCACTGATCGTGAGTGTCCCGAACCGGACGGTTATTACGGCAATGGACCGGTCGTCGATGCAGGACAATATAGTGACGCATATCGACAGTGCCGTGCTGTTGTAACAAGCATCTGAAAGGGGAGTGCGCCCGATGGGGCGCGTAAAACCATAACAGGCTGGACCTCAGCGGTTCCTTCGAACAAGGGCCGCGTAAGCAGGGAGGCCTTCCACCGCTGACCGACAGAAGCGGTGCGTTCAGGATAGGGGCGGTGTCCCTGTCCGGAAAGGAAGGTACAATGACGATTTTAAGTTCTCTTTATTCCGGTGTGAGCGGGCTGACCACCAACGGGAATGCCCTCTCCATCATCGGAGACAACATCGCCAATGTCAATACGATCGGATTTAAAACCAGCCGTGCAAGCTTTGCCGATGTTATGGCAGCCAGTCTGGCTGGTGCAGGGAAGAACCAGGTCGGGCAGGGCGCCCGGCTGACATCGATTGATGTGCAGTATACTCAGGGGTCCTTTCAAACCACAACCAGCCCCACCGATCTCTCCGTCGACGGCAAGGGTTTTTTTGTACTTGCCGACAGCAACGGCGTCTATTTCAGCCGTGCCGGTCAGTTCCATTTTGATTCCAACGGGAACCTCGTCAATCCCAGCAATTTGAATGTCCAGGGATATGGCGTTGATTCCAGCGGCAATGTGACCGGCGCCCTCGGGGATATTAATGTTTCCGGGATCTCATCGGCACCGAATGCGACCACGTCCGTGGAGATCGACGCCAATCTTGATTCCCGGGAAACTCCGACCGGGACGGGGCAGACCGTCCTCTCCGGCGCCTCGGCGGCATCTTCAACGACTGCCGGCGACACCCTGACGCTCAACCTCGACGGCGACGGCGCCCAGACCATCACTTTGGCGACCAGCGCCACCGGAGCCGCCGTTGCCACTGACATCCAGACGAAGGTGCGTGCACTGACGGCAGGAACTTCCTCGAATCAGGGCGCTTTCGACAGTTTTACCTGTACCTATAATGCGGCCACGGGCTCTTACAAACTGGTCTCCGGAACCAATACATCGTCCTCCGATGTTGCCGTCTCCGGGGGGACTTCACAGGCGGCGTTGAAGCTCAGTACCGCAACGGGATCAACGACGACCGGCGCATTTGATGTGGCCAATCCTCTGACCAGTTCGAATTTTTCCACGGCCCTGACGGTCTATGATTCACTTGGAAATGGCCATCAGATCAATATCTATTTCCGTAAGGACGATACCAACGATTGGAGCTGGTACGGCGTTACCGATTCCACGGATAATGAAAACGGGACCGGAGATGAGATTCAGGCCCGGGGGAACCTCCAATTCAATACTTCCGGACTCCTCTACGACGTCGATTCCGCAACATCTCCGACGGGCGGGTTCGATTTCACCGGTGGTGGCGCTCAGAACCAGGCAATCTCCTTTGACTTCGGGACGGATGTGGCCGGCAGTGGTACTGGGAGTGACGGGATTACCCAGTATGGTCTCAGTTCCACGACCAGTTTTCAGAGTCAGGATGGATATACCTCGGGATCACTCAGGAATTTCAGTGTCAACAATGAGGGACTGATTACCGGGAATTTCTCCAACGGACGGACCGTCAATATTGCCCAGGTCGGACTGGCGACCTTCCAGAGCAATAGCGGCCTGACCCGCCTGGGGGGAAACCTGTTCCTGGAAACGGCCGATTCCGGTCAGCCGATTGTCGGCCAGCCTTCTTCCGGGGGTCGCGGGAATATCAGTTCCAATTCTCTGGAACAGTCCACCGTCGATCTGGCCCAGGAATTTGTGAACATGATCACAAATCAGCGCGGTTTCCAGGCCAATTCCCGTACGATTACTACGACAGACGAACTGC
>CAYQVN010000079.1:0-8579 GCA_964420895.1 uncultured Nitrospirota bacterium
CTCCCGATGCTGAACAGTATGATGGTGGTGGGGCTCGTTTCACTGCCGGGGATGATGACCGGGCAGATCCTGTCCGGGACCTCTCCCTTGATCGCGGTCCGTTACCAGATCGTTGTGATGATCATGATTTCCTCAGCAGTAACCCTCAGTTCCTTTGTGATGGTCCGGTTTTTGACCCGGGTTTTTTTCACCGGTGCGGCGCAGATCCGTTACGAGGCATTGCATTGATCCAGGGGAATTGATTTAGGGTATTGACTCTTAAGCAGGTTGCATAATAAAATATAATCACCAATCATGCCGGAAACAATTAATAGCTCATCAAGATCGAGGGATACATGTCTGCTGTCAATAAATCCGTAAATTCTCATACCTTACTGGTCGTGGACGACGAAGCGGGGGTTCGTGAGTCGGTCCGGATGATTTTTGCAAACGATTATAACGTCCTCTCCGCCGGGAACGGTGAGGAAGCCGTCCAGATTGTTCAGAACGAATCACCGGAGGTGATCCTTCTGGATGTCAAGATGCCCGGAATGAACGGGATGGAAACCCTCCGCAAGATCAAGGAGTCGAGTCATCCCTCCAAGGTCGTCATGATTACGGCCACCAAGACCATCAAGAACGCCGTGGAGGCAATGAAACTGGGCGCCGAGGATTATGTTACCAAGCCCTTTGATGTGGACGAGATCCGGTTGATCGTCAAGAGGGCCTTGGAGAATATCGATCTGATGAATGAGGTGAAGACCCTCCGCTCCGAGGTGGAACGGTCCTACAATTTCGACAATATCATCGGCCGTACGGATAATATGAAAAAGATCTTCAAGACCATTCAGCAGATCGCCGACAAGAAATCGACCGTCGCGATTTACGGAGAGAGCGGTACGGGAAAGGAATTGATCGCCCGGGCGATCCATTTCAACAGTTGCCGGAGGGACAAACCCTTTGTGGCCGTTAATATCGCCGCGGTACCGGAAACATTGATTGAAAACGAACTCTTCGGTCATGAAAAGGGGGCTTTCACTGATGCGAGAGAGCGGACCTTGGGGAAATTCGAGATGGCCAACGGAGGGACACTGTTTCTCGATGAGATTGGTGAACTGCCCATGAGCGCTCAGGTCAAACTTCTCCGGGTTCTGCAGGAGAAAGAGTTTACCCGCCTCGGATCTTCGGTGAGCGAAAAGCTCGATGTCCGATTTATTGTCGCTACGAACCGGGATTTAGAAGAGGCGATGCGGTTGAGAGAGTTCCGGGAGGACCTTTATTACAGGATTAATGTTGTCCCTGTCCGGATCCCCCCCCTCCGGGAGCGGAAGAACGACATTCACCCTCTGGTTAAACACCTCCTCACAAAGATCAGCGACGATGAAGTGAGTCAAGTCAAGCAGATCTCCAAAGAAGCACTGGAGCTTTTGATGGAGTATCGCTGGCCCGGAAATGTCCGGGAATTGGAAAACGTCATTGAGCGGTGTGTGGCCTTCAGTTCTGAAGAGAGCATTTTGCCGGAGGATCTGCCCGAAAAGATCCGTTCACTGCAGATGGATGCTACCAGTTTGGACCAGGGGTTTATCGAAAATGGACAATCCCTTTCCGATACGGTAGAGGATTTTGAAAAGAAAATGATCCAGAGCGCGTTGCAGCGCACCAGTGGTAACAAGACCAAGGCGGCCGAATCGTTGCGTATTACCCGGAAGATGCTGCGCTACAAGGTGGAGAAATACGGCATTCAACCCTGATGGTCTCCTACTGAGGTCTATTTCGCCCGATATCAGGACGAAATGGGCCTAAGTTTCGATGAATTTCACTGGATTATCCTGTCCTCTTTGAAAAGACCTTTTGAGATCTCTTTTTCTCCCGAAAAATACAGAAAATTTATATTTTCCCTTGGGAAGTAATTTCCTTTTTCTTTCAAAGGAGATAGAGGGCCAATACGAGGTCATGCGGTTCCCTGCGTAGGATCCTTTTCGAATCGGCTCCTACTTTCGATGCAGATATTGAGACAATTCTTTTTGGATGGCATGTGACTTGCAGAAATGGGGGCTGCCTGCCGAAAAATATTTTTAAAGAATGCGAACAGAGGAGCATGTAGATGAGTAGTCGTGGAATGCTTTTGATTGTCGATGATGAAATTGGTCCCGTAGAGTCGATGCGGATGATTCTGAATCCCCATCATCATGTTGATACGGCCGGTAGCGGGAGGGAAGCTTTGCAGATGCTATCTCAGACGCCCTACGATGTCGTAACCCTCGATTTGAACATGCCCGATATGCATGGCATAGATGTACTCAAACAGATTCGGGAGGATTATGAGGGGGTCGAAGTCATTATCGTCACAGGGTACGGTACTCTCTCGACTGCCCAGCAGGCACTCCGTTTCGGTGCCTATGACTATATTACCAAGCCCTTTGATGTGTCGGAGATCATCGAAGTGACCCAGAGTGCGATCCGGAAAAAACGGTTGCAACAAAATATGCGAAACATTATTGCCGAATTCCTCCACAGAACCAAAACGGGCGAAATCAATGAAGAGATGGCGGAGGCCCTGGAAAGTGGTGTTCCCCTGTCTCCGCAGGATGCCTTTGCCTTTTATCGTGATTCCAGTCTCATGGATTTCATCAAGGTCCTTTCCCGGATCCTGGAAGAGAAGAGTCCAAGCATGCATTATCATTCCATCCGGGTCGATCGCTTTGCCCGGGTGATCGCTGAAGAGATGGGGCTGCACAAGAAGGAGCGGGACTATCTGACCATTGCCGCCTTTCTCCACGATATCGGAAAGGTGGGGATCAACAACAGCACCCTGAACAAAGCAGGGGAACTGAGTGATCATGAATGGGAGGAGATGCGGGAGCACCCCTGCCGCGGGGTGGAACTCGTAAAACCGCTCTGTTTGCCTCAGGAGGTTCTGTCCATCATCCTTCACCACCACGAATCCTATGATGGGAAGGGCTATCCCCACGGTCTGAAAGGAGAGGAGATTCCCCTCTGCGCCAGGATCATCCGGATCATCGATAGTTACGATGCCATGATCTCCAATCGTCCCTACCGGAAGGCCCGTCCCATGGAGTGGGTGGTGCAGGAATTACAGGATTGCGCCGGAACACAGTTTGACCCTGAGATCGTTGACGTATTCATTAACTGTCTGCAGTACCAGCAGGAGCTGAAACCGGTTCAGGACTGCCAACTTTCCCTTTGACAGTGAAAAAACTTTATGGTATCCAAGATCCCAATGTGAAGATTGTTCTGTTTCCCGGTGCGTTGTAAGATCAACCCCGGATGTTTGCAGAAAGGATTGGAAGATGCCGGTCTACGAATTCTATTGTTCCGAATGTCACCGAATTTATAATTTTCTCTCCCGCTCCGTCCAAACGGAGAAGCGTCCCGATTGTCCACAGTGCGGCAAGCAAGAACTCACGAAACAGGTTTCCCTCTTTGCCATCTCCCGGGGTAGAGAGGAGGAAGCATCGGGAGATCTGCCCGACATCGACGAGGCGAAGATGGCGAAGGTCATGGAGTCCATGGCCGGGGAGGTGGAGGGGATGGATGAGGAAGATCCGCGCCAGGCGGCCCAACTCATGCGGAAGCTCTACGATGCAACGGGGCTGAAACTGGGGTCCGGCATGGAAGAGGCCATCAGCCGGATGGAGGCAGGAGAGGATCCCGACCAGATTGAGGAAGAACTGGGAGACCTCCTGGAAAATGAAGACCCCTTTTCTGCCGGTTCGAAGAAAGGTTCCCTCCAGAATTTCTCCAAGAAATTCCTTCCCCCTTCCGTCGACGACACTCTCTATGAGATGTGATATATCTCGCACCCCACCCCAAAAGGGGTCAAGTCTGCCTTTGACCTTTCTCAAAATCCCAAAGGTCAAAGGCAGACTTGACCCCTTTTGGGGTGGGGATTTCCTGTAGAATATTACTCCCGGAAAGCTTCTTCGATCACCTCCACTGTCGCATCCGTAGCCGGTTCCCCCGTTTTGGCATCGATCTTTCGGAAGGCGATGCCGGAGGGGATCGGGAAATAGGAGGGGGCACGATTCCCCAGGACTCCCTTTAGCAGGGCGACGAAGATCGGTCCCGCGGCGCGTGAGCCGGTTTCGCCCGGTCCAATCGTGTGACGGTCGTCATATCCGACCCAGACCCCGACGGCGAGTTCCGGGGTATACCCGATAAACCAGGCGTCACTGTAATCATCGGTGGTCCCCGTCTTCGTTGCAACGGGCCGGCTCAGGGGCCGGGCAACCCTTCCGGTGCCGGACTGCGTGACCCCTTCGAGGAGATAGGTGATCAGAAAGGCGGTCTGTTCATCGAGAGCGACCTTGCGCTCGGGCCGATATTCTTCCATGAGTCGTCCTTCGCTGTCATAGATCCGGGTGAGGAAATGGGGGTGGGAATAGATCCCCTGCGCGGCGAAAGAGGCATAGGCGGTGGTCAGTTCCAAAAGGGTGACCTCGGAGGTCCCGAGAGCCAGGGAGAGATAGGGATTCAATGGACTTTCAATTCCGAGCTTTCCCCCCAGGGTGAGGACCGACGCGAAGCCAACCTCCTGCAGAAGTCGGACCGTAGGGACGTTGAGGGAGTGTTCGAGGGCATACCGCAGTGTCACCGGTCCGCGAAAGACGCCATCGAAGTTCTGCGGGGTCCAGCTCTTTCCCGTGTTGGCATCGGTATAATTTATGGGGAGATCCATCAAAAGGTCCGAAGGTTGGTGCCCCGATCGCAGGGCGGCGGCAAAGACCACCGGTTTGAAGGCGGAGCCGGGCTGCCGTTTCGCCTGAACGGCACGATTGAACTGACTGTCAGCGTAGGAGCGACCTCCAACCATTGCCTGGATGGCGCCGCTCTCGGGGGCAAGTACAACCACGGCACCCTGGAGGGGTTCCGCTGGTAGGTTTGATTGGCGAGTCTCTATTCTTCCCAGTCCCTCCAGCAGTGCTTTATGTGCGATCTGCTGTATCCGTGTGTTCAGGGTGGTGTGGAGAGTCAGACCTCCCTCATAGATTTTCTTCCGGCCGAAACGTTTTGTCACCTTCCGGACAATGGACTCCACAAAGTAGGGGGCCAGTCCGCCGTAGTCCCCTGCCCGTCGATCCGGCAAGGCCTCGGTCTTGGCGCGCTTCGCCTCGTTCGGCGTGATGTATCCCTCGGCGGCCATTCTCTCCAGGACAAGATCCCGCCGCATACGGGCATCGTCCGGATGGGCCAGGGGGGAATATCTACCCGGTGATTTCGGGATACCGGCCAGAAGAGCTGCCTCTGCCACTGTGATTTCTGAGATCTCCTTGCCGAGGTATTTTTTGGATGCCGTCTGGACCCCATAGCAGCCGGATCCGAGATAGATCTGGTTGAGATAGAAGTTCAGGATCTGATCCTTGGTGTAACGCTGTTCAATCTGAAGGGTCAGGATGGCTTCCTTGAGCTTGCGGATCAGCGTTCGTTCCGGAGAGAAAAAAAGGACCTTGCTCAACTGCTGGGAGATGGTACTCCCCCCCTGAACCACACGTGCAGCGGCAATATTCCTGATCAGGGCCCGGGCAATCCCCCGCAAATCGATACCATGATGGACATAGAACCGGCTGTCTTCGACGGCGATCACGGCCTGCCGGAGGTGTTCCGGGATCCGGTCGGAGGGGACGATTTCTCTTCTTTCAAGAAAGAGTTCTTCCACCACCGTTCCGTCGTCTGCAAGGATGCGGGAGACCTGACTCGGTTGATAGCTTTCAAGCTGCGTCACGTCGGGCAGATGGGTCAGACGGGAGAAGACGCCGCCCGTCACGATGCCGAGGGCGAGGGCGAGCCCGAGGAGGATGAAAATCGTGCCCATCTTCATTGTGATTGCTTTGCCGTGGGGAGGGTCAGCCAGAGGCCCCGCGCACGGTCTCCTTTACATTCCAGCCCGATTTTTCCGCCCAGAAGGTGGATCAGCCTCTGAGCGATCCTGATGCCGAGGCTGCTCCCTACCGGAGTATTTCGCTCTGTCCCTTCCGCGGGAAGGTGTTTGCGGTAGAAAGCATCCAGATGTTTCTCCTCCATGCCGGTGTGATGGACGGTCATGCTGATCCGAAGAAACTCCTTCTCTCTGTGAGAGGAAACAGACGGGGGATTGCCGTTCCGGTCGCTCCATTCCGCACGAAAAAGGATCTCCCCTCTCTGCAGGAAGTGCAGTGTGTCGCCGAGCAGATGTGTCAGGATCTGTTGCAGGCGCTGTGTGTCGGTATGAAGGGGAGGGAGGCCGTCCGGGACCTCAATCGTGACGGTACACCCGTTCTCTTTCCTCTCTTTTTGGAGTTCTTCGACGGCTTCGTGTAGTGCATGGGCCGGCGACAGGGGAGTCCGGTGCAACTGGAGTGTTCCGGATTCGATAGCGTCCATCTCCTGGAGATCATCAATCTGTCCGGCCAGGGACCGGGCGCTGTTGAGGATGATGTCCAAATCTTTCCGCTGTGGTTCCGTCAGTTCTCCCTCCATGCCGGAGAGGAGGATGTCGGCAAAACCGATGATGTTGTTGAGGGGGGTCCGGAGATCATGGACGACGCGGTGGATGATTTCAGAATGCTCCGCTTTTCGATGATCCATGGTTTGACGCAGGCTCTCCAACTCTGCATCGATTTTGGCACACTTTTCCCTCTCCCGACGTTTTTCTTTCTCCTCCCGGTGAAGGTTGGTTCTGTGTGCTCTTAAGCGGGTGAGCGACACGACAAGGGCCGGAAACAGCAGGAGGGAAAAAATGGCCAGGAAGATTGTCATCCAGTCTTTCATGGTTTTCATCCGGGTAAAAATGAACGATAAAATCTTATATCACAGGGCCCCGGGGGTGCGAACGGGCGCTTCCCTTTGTTTGACATAGCACAAAACCTATTATAAAATAAAGGAAAAATCAATTATTTCGAGGGTTTTGTGGACCGGTTCCGTATAGTCTCCGATTTTGCGCCCTGTGGCGATCAACCGGAGGCCATCCAAAAGCTTTCCACCTGGATTCAGGAGGGGAACTCCCATGCGGTTTTGCTGGGGGTGACCGGCTCGGGAAAGACCTATACCCTGGCAAAAGTGATCGAAGAGCTGGGGAAAACCACCCTGGTCATTGCGCCGAACAAGACCCTGGCTGCCCAACTTTACAATGAGTTGAAATCCTTCTTCCCCGACAATGCCGTCGAGTATTTCGTCAGTTATTACGATTACTACCAGCCCGAGGCCTATCTTCCTACGACGGACACCTATATCGAGAAGGACTCCTCCATCAACGATGAGATCGACAAGTTGCGCCATTCCGCGACCCGCTCCCTCCTGGAACGGAACGACGTGATTATTGTGGCCTCCGTTTCCTGCATCTACGGTCTCGGCTCTCCTGAGGCTTATCATGACATGCTGGTCTACCTGGAGGAGGGGTGCGAGACGGATCGGGACGTGCTGCTGAAGAAGCTCGTGGAGATTCAGTACCAGCGGAACGAGATCGATTTCAGGCGGGGAACCTTCCGGGTCCGGGGTGACGTGGTGGAGATCCTGCCGGTCTATTCCGACACGGCGATCCGGGTGGAATTTTTTGGAGATCTGGTGGAAGCGATCTCCGAGGTCGATTCCCTGACGGGAAAACGGCTTCGTTCGATTCCCAAGATTGCTCTCTATCCGGGGAGCCATTATGTCACGCCGAAGGAGCGGTTGGAGGTGGCCCATCAGTCGATCCTCAAAGAGTTGCAGGAGCGGGTGACCGAACTGGAGCGGGAGAACAAACTGGTGGAGGCGCAGCGTCTGGAACAGCGTACCCTCTTTGATCTCGAGATGATCCGGGAGGTGGGGTACTGTCAGGGGATTGAGAACTATTCCCGTCATCTCACGGGGCGCCTGCCGGGGCAGCCGCCGCCGACGTTGATTGATTATCTTCCGAAGGGTTCCCTCGTCGTCATCGACGAAAGCCATGTAACGGTCCCCCAGTTGAACGGGATGTACCGGGGGGACCGGTCCCGGAAGGAGACCCTGGTGAACTACGGGTTCCGTCTTCCCTCGGCCTTTGACAACCGGCCCTTCCGTTTTGATGAGTTTGCCGCCCAAGTCCCTCAGACGGTCTATGTTTCCGCGACGCCAGGTCCCTTCGAACTGGAGAAGGCCGAAGATCGGGTGGCGGAACAGATCATCCGTCCTACGGGCCTACTCGATCCGGAAATTCTCGTCCGGTCTGTGGCGGGCCAGGTGGATGATCTCCTCCATGAAATCCGGAAACGGCAGGAACGGCAGGAACGGGTCCTGGTGACGACCCTCACGAAGCGGATGGCCGAGGATCTGACCGATTATTATTCCGATCTCGGCGTCCGGGTCCGCTATCTCCACTCCGATGTGGAGACGCTTGAGCGGATAGAGATCCTCCGGAGCCTCCGCAAGGGAGAGTTTGACGTCCTCGTCGGGATCAACCTGCTGCGGGAGGGGCTTGATCTGCCGGAGGTCTCACTGGTGGCGGTCCTCGATGCCGATAAGGAAGGGTTTCTTCGTTCGGAACGCTCCCTGATCCAGACGGCGGGACGGGCGGCACGGAATGCTGCGGGGCAGGTCATCTTCTACGCCGACCGGATCACCGAATCGATGGCCCGGGCGATGGGCGA
>CAYQVN010000080.1:0-8543 GCA_964420895.1 uncultured Nitrospirota bacterium
CACAGCTCTCCCATTAGACCTGCTGCCAAAGTTGCACTTACTAGTTGAATTCAAGTGATTAAGATTAAGATGAAGATTAAGATTATGATTACGATTACGATGAAGAAGATATGTGACCCCCATCACAGCAACAAACACCTCGATATGCAATCATAAAGGGCAAAGGAGTATTCCTGTACCATGACTGACCGCAAACAAAATCTCTCCGTCTGCCCCCTCGATTGCCCCGACACCTGCAGCCTGGTCGTCGGCGTCGAAAATGGGCGGGTCGTCTCCCTGACGGGGAACCCGGACCATCCCTACACCCGGGGGTTCATTTGCGGCAAGATGCGCCATTATCCGGAAAAGATCTATTCCCCGCAACGTATCCGGACTCCTCTGCGACGGACCGGTCCCAAGGGTTCCGGAGAATTCGAGCCGATCTCGTGGGATTCCGCTCTGGATGAAATCCATGATCGCTTCCAGGACATCATCGACCAATACGGTGCCGAGGCGATCCTTCCCTACTCCTATTCGGGGACGATGGGGCTGATTCAGCGAAACGCCGGCCACCCCTTCTTTCACAAGTTGGGCGCAAGCCGCCTCGACCGGACGATCTGTTCCAGCACGGCCGAGGCGGGATGGAAATATTCCGTTGGCCGCGGGGTCAGCAATGATCCCGAGGGGATGGTCGATTCCGACCTGATTTTCCTCTGGGGGATCAATGCCGCCTCCACCAACGTCCACCTCCTCCCTTTCGTAAAAGAGGCCCGGAAGAAAGGCGCCTCTTTAATCGTCATCGATCCCTACCGAAACCGAACGGCAAAACTGGCCGACCGTCACTTCCTGGTGAAACCGGGGACCGATACAGCCCTGGCCCTGGGGATCATGCATCTCCTCATCAAAGAGGGATGGATCGACGAACATTATATTGAAGAGATGACCGTCGGCTACAAGGACCTTCGTGCAGCAACCCGCAACTATCCCCCCGACCGCACGGCGGCAATCACCGGCCTGACCGAGGCCGACATCGTGGACCTTGCGAAACTATACGGAACGGCGAAATCCCCCTTCATCCGTCTCGGCCTGGGCATGTCCCGGCAGCAAGGGGGCGGAATGGCAATCCGAAGCGTGGCCTGCCTGCCGGCTCTGACCGGGTCCTTTGCAAAAACGGGGGGCGGCATCACCCTCATGACCGGCTCCTATTTTGAACTCGACATGGAGGCGGTTCAGGGGACATCCCTCCTCGGCGGCAACACCCCTCGAACCGTCAACATGATCCACCTTGGACGGGCACTGACCGATCTTAAGGATCCACCGGTGAAGGGTCTTTTCATCTACCACTCCAACCCGGCGGCGACGGCACCGGGCCAGGGAAAGGTAATGGAAGGGCTTTGCCGGGAAGATCTCTTCACCGTTGTCCATGAGCAGGTGCACACCGATACCTTCGACTATGCCGATCTGGTCTTGCCGGCCACGACCTTCCTGGAACATGCCGATCTCTACAAAAGCTACGGCCACTGTTACCTGCAGTATGCCGCCCCGGCCATCGACCCCGTGGGAGAGTCGAAATCGAACGGAGAACTCTTCCGACTCCTGGCGGATCGCTTCGGTTTTGAGGATCCCTTCTTTCGCCGTTCCACCGACGAGATCATCGAGGCACTCCTTGCCTCTCCTTCCGTCTTCCGGGCCGGCATCGATCTTCCCCTCCTGAAAGAAAAAGGTTTCGCCCGCCTCAATGTTGAAAGGGACGGCAATCCTTTTAATGAGGGCTTCTTCACCCCCTCGGGGAAGTTCGAGTTCTATTCGGAATCGATGAAAGAGGCCGGACTACCGTCCCTGCCGGACTACTGTCCACCGGTCTTCACGACAGGCCCCGATGAAATGGAACAATTTCCCCTGGTCCTGATGACCCCGCCGGCACACCATTTTCTGAACAGCACCTTCAGCGGTCTGGAAAGTATCCAGGCCCAGGAGAAACTCCCTACACTCTGGATCCATCCCGGGGACGCAGCAGACCGGGGGATCAAAGAGGGAGCCCCCCTTCGGATATTCAATGAAGGAGGCGAATGTTTCCTCACGGCCCGGGTCACCGATGAAACCTCAAAAGGAGTGGTCGTTGCGGAATCAGTCTGGTGGCCGAAGACGATGGCCGGCGGCTTCGGGATTAACAGACTGGTTTCGGACAACGAGAACGATATGGGGGGTGGCCCCGCATTCCACTACAACCCGGTGGAGGTTGCTTTGCAGGGATCATGAGGATCCGAACCCTTCGTCACTTCAATCAGCAAAAAGTAGACCTAATAAAACCAAAAACTACTTGACATCCTCTTCTCAACTATTCTAATCTTATAAAGATTTGCAACTTTTCATCCAATCACTATAAATTATTGCGCAATGGGTTCCCTGGGGGGGAATTCCGGGAAAAATGAGGAGGAACCATGAAAGTGCGCCCGATCTGTCTGTTTCTATCTGTACTCTTTATCCTGACCATACCGCTTGCAGCATCCGCTCAGGAGGGGGTCACCTTCAACGCCTATCTTGATGTCCGGGCCAAGTATGACACCCAGAAGGACCACAACTTCTATCTTCGAGCCCACCATCTCGGCCTTGTGGCCAATGCCGTCCAGGACAGGACCCAGTTTTATGCCGAGTTCGAATATGAAGATACCCCGGAGATCGTCATCAAGGAGGGGCAGATCAAAAGCGAAAAATCGGGGGATGCCTCCAAAACAAACGTCACCTCGGCCTGGATGAAATACCGTTTCCGGGAAGACCTGAACATCACGGCAGGGAAATTCCTGACCCCTCTCTCCTTCTATCACCAGCGTCACTTCCCGATCCTTTTGACCCCGATTCACCGTCCCAAGGGGGTCGCGGAGATCCCCGACGATTCGATGATCGGCGTCAAGTTCGACGGACGCTTTGCACGGCAGGACTGGAGATTCCGTTACATCGCCGGCGTGACCCAGGACTGGACCTCACAGGTGAGCGATGAGGATACCAACAACGACAATCCCTTCTTCGGACGTCTGGAGATCATCCCTCCCTTCCTATCAGACCTGAAGGTCGGCCTCGGCGTGATGGCCGGCGAAGACGGACGGCACAACTTCGACAGTGTGAACAACGTCTGGGAGAACGCCGACAAGATCCTTTACGCAGTCGATTTCGACTACTACGGAAAGGATTTCTTTATCGAGGGGGTCTATCACTTCATCGATGTGAGCAACGTTTCCTCGGGCCATGAAGATTTCCATCAGTTCGGCACCCACCTTCTGATCCGCTGCGATGTGAACGACCTCTTCTCCCCCTGGATCATGTACGAATATGCCGACTTCGACAGTTCCGATTCCGACATCGACGCCCGGACGGGAACCCTGGGTCTGAACATCAACCTCTCGGATAATCTCAAGATCAAGACCGAGGCGACCCGCTCGAAGAACAAGAAGGGGAACGGCCACGGCTATGAACTGAGTCTCGTGGGATATTTCTAATTATATTCAAAAGGAACAATCTCTTGCTCAACACCAGATCATTCATGCACAGTATTCTCTTCATGATCGTCGTCGGCACCACCCTCCTCCCCTACTCTATCAGTGCCCGGGCGGGCGGGGACGAACAGGTTGCCGTCATCGTCAACAAAGACAACCCGGTCACTCCCTCCGTCTCCGAACTCAAGGGAATCTTTCTCGGCGAAAGAACGCTATGGCAGGATAACGAGGAATCCATCCGGCTCTTTCTGCAATCGAAGAAACGCCCGTCCAGTATCATTTTTCATCACTATTTCTTTCACGATCGTGGCCGGAAGATGTCCCGACGCTGGGTACAGAACATCTTTACCGGTGCGGCCCCTCCCCCCGTTACCCTGGAGAACGATCAGGCCGTTTTGAAAAAGGTCGCCGGGAACAAGACGGCCATCGGCTATGTCCGGATGGATCTCCTGACCGATACACCGCAAGCAGGGAAAGTCCGAGTGATTCTACTCTTCAACGGGGAGGAGACAATCCCCCATAAGCGTTCCTCTTTCCAAGATATCGACGTAGACAGAGTTGAGCCATGAAGCGCAATCTCCTGATCAACCCATCGCTGAAAACCCTGACCCTGGGACTCGTCACCCTCTCCTTCCTGATTTTTGCGTCCCTGCTCATCTATCTCGACACCAAGGACACCAAAACCATCTTCTATTCCGCCTTCCTTCACGAACAGGAGGTGAAGGCGGAGATCCTGGCTGAGGCCGTCTCCCATGCCCTGGAAAAGGATGACTATACGGGGCTCTACCAGGTCATTAAGAAGGTCAAGGAGAACGAAGACGATCCCGACATCCAGTCCATCGCCATCTACGGGGAATCGGAAGAAGAGATCGCCCGTTACCCCGCTGCTGCAACGGACGTGATCCATGAAGCGCCCCTCTTTTCTGCAGAACATTTTCAAACCATCTCCTATCCCCTGCACAGTGAAGAGGGTGGAGAATTAGGCCGTCTCACAATGCGGGTCTCCTACGAAGCGGTGGACGCCCTGATCCGGCAGGACTTCATCGAGATCATCTCCGTCGTCACCATCCTGACTTTGGTCTTCATGTTCCTCACCCTCCTGCTGATCCATTACGTCGCGACAAAACCGATCGACAGGCTGAGCAGTGCCGTTACACGTCAGACAGGAACCCGCGATGACAGCACGGCCATCCCCTACCAGGACCGGGGCGATGAGATCGGAAGGCTGGCACGGGCCTTTCAGGATGTCTTCGGGACCCTCTGTCGGACGACGGAACATCTGCGAAAAAGCCAGACACAACTTCAGGCCATCATGGACAACTCCCCCGCCCTCGTCACGCTCAAAGGTCAGGACGGCACCTATCTCATGGCCAACCGGCAATTTGAAGAAACCTTCCGGAAACGGACGGAGGAGATCATTGGAAAGAGCTGTTACGATCTCTGCTCCCGGGATGTGGCTGACCGGATGACCGCCCATGAACAGGAGGTCTTAGGGGGAAAGAAACCCCTGCAAGTGGAAGAACATTTTTTCATCAACGAAAAGGAGCATGTCTTCTTAACCGTCCGTTTCCTCCTCTCTTCGCCGGAAACGGATTCTCTGAACCTCTGTTCGATTTCGACGGAGATCACCGATCTGAAGATGATGGAGATCGAACAGGCCAAGCTGGAGGAGCAGCTCCGCCAGGCCCAGAAGCTTGAATCGATCGGACAGCTTGCCGGCGGTGTGGCCCACGATTTCAACAACATGCTCACAGGCATGATCGGCTTTTCCACCCTGGCCCTCCGTGACATGCCGGAAGATCACCCGGTCCGGAATTACCTCGATATCATCAAGGAGACAGGAGAACGGGCCGCGAGCCTGACCAATCAACTCCTGGCCTTCAGCCGGAAACAGATCCTGGAGATGCAGAAAATCCAACTAAATGAACTTTTCCGGAATCTCTCCAAAATGCTCAAACGGTTGATCGGGGAACATGTTCATATCGAACTGGCCTTTGATCCGGACCTTCCCCCGGTCCTGGCCGATCCTACCCAGATGGAGCAGATCTTGATGAACCTGACAGTGAACGCCCGGGATGCCATGCCGCAGGGAGGATGGATCAAGATCAAGACCGCCCATGTCGAAGTCGGCCCCGAGGAAGCCAGGACCCTCGGAGAGATCAAGGCGGGAGATTATGTACGTATCACCGTCGAGGATACCGGCGAGGGGATATCCCCGGAGGTACAGGAGAAGATCTTCGAACCTTTCTTTACGACGAAACAGGTTGGCCAGGGGACCGGTCTTGGCCTCTCGACAGTCTACGGGATCGTCAAACAACACAAGGGATACATCCATGTGGAGAGCGAAATGGGAAAGTGGACGCGCTTTTCGCTCTATTTCTCCCCCTACCGCGAGCGGGTGGAACCTAATGCTGAAGAGGATGAAAACAATGGCAGCTTTCGAAAGGGTTCCGGCACCATCCTCGCCGTCGATGACGAAAAGGTGATCCGGGAATTCACGAAAGCCACACTCGCGCCCCTTGGATACCAAATTTTTACCGCCGAAAGCGGCCGGGATGCGCTCCGGATCTGTGAAGAGACGGAGGAAAACATCGACCTGCTCCTCACCGACGTGGTCATGCCCGGGTTGGCCGGACCGGAACTGGCCGGTGCGATTCAGGAAAAGCGCCCGGGGATCAAGATCCTTTTTATGACCGGCTACACCGATTCCCCCCCCTCTTTCGACCAGGACAATCCCGATACGGACATACTCCTGAAACCGTTGACGCCGGAATCATTGGCTGAGAAAGTAGAAGAGATGCTTCATGGAGAAAAATAAAGGTTTCCTTTTTCCCCATGCAAAAACTATATTGCTATGATACACTGCGGGCTCGGAATGACAGAAAAGTGAGATCATCCTCAGGAGAGAGCGGATATGGTTGAACGGATTGAAATTCGAAAAAACACGGAGTTGTTACAGGAGAGTACCGAATCGATATGGGTCCGCATGCGGGAGGTTCTACTGGAAAAAGGCGTGGACCCGAAGACGACAATCCTGGCTTATGCCTATCCGGAGGACCTGCATTTCGAATACGGGATCATCGTTACCACCGATGAGCAGATTTATCAATACGGATTTGATTATCTCCATCAAGATATTTCCGAGGGAATCTTCACGGAATGGAACGACCTTACGGAGAACTATCAGAACTCACCCTACCGCAATATGATCGAAAAAGCCCTGTTGATCCTCCGGGACGAATAGGACCACTCAGCCCATTCCCTACGTTTCGTATTCCACCCACTCCACGCTGGGCAGATGAAAATCCATGAGGTATTTCATCAGATCGGGACGTGCAAAATACTTGGGCGGCTCCCCCGCCTGCTCTGCCACCAGCACAACGGGAAGCCCATCAAATTTCGGCAAGAGGGACTGAACCGTCCGAATGGCGTCCTCCTGGTTCTCCAAAACATCAGGCTCCACCTTGATAATGGCAAAACGGACCCTGTGCCCCTGAACAACTCCTCCCTGATAGGTCGGCATACTTTCTCCTTCAGAACATCTGTTGACTGAACAGCAGATAGCGGGTAACGTCCTCAAACCGTTCTGTGATTCCGTTCCAGGATACGGGCAATCGCGTCCTCTTCATTCGCAACGGACTCGATCCCCATTTCCTTGATCTTCACAGAACAGCTCGGGTGCTGCTGTCCATCCAGAACCCACTGCGGGACCTCTTTGCCCCGATCGGTCAGTTTTTTTTCCAGAAGCCGGAGGACCTCCGGCGAATGGCGATAGCCTCAACCGGCGAAATTCTGCTCCATGCTCCGGGAGAGCATAAAGTAAATTCCGCCGTAGATGAGGCCGATCGCAAGGACGAGATAGAGCAGAAACATGATTCAAACCTCCATGGTTTCTCCGAATGCCAGGGATCGGGCCGAAATCCCCACGGACTCGGCCTGCCGCTGAAAAGAATCGGGATTCTCCGTCAGGACCGGAAAGGTCCCGAAGTGCATGGGAATGACCATTCCCGTTTTCAGAAAACGGGCGGCATGGAGGGCATCCTCCTCTCCCATGGTATAATTTCCACCGATCGGCAGAAGGGCTACATCAATCGCATTGAATTCCCCGATCAACTTCATCTCCGCTGAAAGCCCCGTATCCCCGGCATGGTAGATCGTCTTTCCTTCCATCCCGATGAGGAAGCCGCAGGGATTCCCGGTATAGGTCATCCCCTCTGCATCGGGGAAACCCGAACCATGGAGGGCGGGCGTCAGCTTCACCGATCCGAAGGGAAAGTCGAAACTCCCGCCGATGTGCATGGTATGGACGCTCTCCGCCCCCTGTCGTTCACAGAAGAGACCGAGCTCGAAAGGGGCAATGATCGTCGCCTCGTTCCGGCCGGCTATCTCTACGGCATCCCCTAAGTGATCGGGGTGCCCATGGGTGACCAGGACAAAATCAACCTCCACCGCCTCCGGGGCCATGGGCGCATTCGGATTGTCCCGCAGAAAAGGATCGATGATCAGGCGGGAACCGCCCCCCTCGATGAGGAAACAGGAATGGGAAAGATAGGTCAATCGAATCATCGGCAATCCTTTAAATTATGCTGTTGCCGTCAGGGTCAGGATCTGATGGAGGGCATCACGGGAACGCAGTTTCCCCTCGGAGCGGTTTTCGATCACCTCAGCAAGTTTCTGTACCATGGAGACTGTCGGCGACCAGGTGAATTCATTCTGGAAACGCCGCTCCTTGAACCGCTTCGCTGCATCGATAACGTTTTCCTTCTCTTCCCCCGGAAAGGGGCGCACCGATGCCAGTTCGGCGGTCAGTTGTTTTCGTTTCTCCCGGAATTTCGGATCGAGAGACCCCTGCGGTGTCAACATACAACGGCGGAACTCAATGGCACGTACTTTCTCCGGCTTTGCTTTCCGGAAGTGCAGATGGACAATGGCTGTCCGAATAATCCGACCCCCGAATTCAGGAAAGGCCTTCGAATCCTCTTCGGAGAGGAGTCGTTCATAGGCGTCGGCATCTACCTCGAAAAAGAGCCCCTCATCATTCACCACGAAAACCCATTTTCTGTTTTTCATCAA